>JANOQU010000201.1:0-6160 GCA_031422355.1 Actinomycetes bacterium | reverse complement strand
GCAAACGGTCGGCTCGCTGAAGCCTGGTTACAGGAGGACGACCTGGGCTACCAGCAGCAGCTGTTCAGCTGAATCGGCTCGCGATGGATCGCCCGACGTGCCACAGATCGAGCTGCTCGACAGCACGTTCAAGCGGCGGTGGGTGGTCGTTACGAACCGAGGTACGCCAAAATGATTGGAACTGCGTCGGCGACTGCGAGCATCGGCCGAATGTCGAAGTCGAGCCATTCGGCGTAGGCGGAGACGGACTCGTAGAGCACGGCTGCATCAGTCTGTTCGGCGATCACCACCCCACCTCCGGCGGGATAGACGTAGTGGGCGACCGTTCCGGCCACTTCGCCACGCTCGCTGAACACCTTCATGAGCGCGGCCGTGTGGGCCTTGGTTCCCGCACTTGGCTTGGTCGCATAATGGATAGCAAAAAGCATCAGGACTGTCCTCCTCGGTTGCCGGGCGCCCCCTATTGACAGCCCGAATGCCAGAATCATTCTCCGATCTTCTCGGGAAGTCAATCCTCGCCTCGGTGCGGACCTCAGGCCGTTCGGTAAACGTCGCCTCGGTGGTCGACGCGAAGCACTGTCACTGGACCGGCGACGAGCTCGTAGCCGACTTCGGTCATCTGGTAGGTGATGCGTGCAACGCTCGGACGGCCTCAACGCCTCGGACCACTGCGCCAGCGGCGACAGCGGGCTTCGGCAATCGTGGCGCTTGTTGGTCATGCATGCGGTGCCGATGACACCGCCAGCCCCAGCGCCAACTCCGCTAGCTCCGTTGCGGCATCCTCGATCGACGCCGCCAGCACGAGCACAATCGAGCCTCCGCCGGTCCCCGATTCAACCCCTCCATCCAGCCAGATCGAAGCCGTCGCGGGTTCCCTTGACGCAGCAGAACTCGGTGCTCCCTACCTTGGCGGCCTCACATTCGACTGGCCCCAGAACTGCGCCGTGCCGGTCCTCGAGGAAGTGTTGAAATCAAGCAAGACTGCAACGCTGCAGTACAACCTCGGGCTGCGAGCCGAGGGGCAGAATCTCATCGTCAGCTTCGATGACCTCGTCGTCACCACGTTCGACGGTTCCCCGGTCCCCGCAGGGATGGGAGAGGCGGTGCGATCACTGTTCGCGCTGCCAAGCTTCCTCGTCGGCACCGACGGCACGGTGCTCGATGTCATTGGTATGGCCGCCTTGATCGGGCAGATCGAAGCTACTGCCGCCGATAGCGACTTCGAAGTCGCCCCTGAATTAGCCGGCCTGCTGAAGGAGACCGTTGCCAACAAGTACTGGGGCTCTTGGGTTGGCATGTGGGCGACATGGGAGGTCTTCGACGACGCCAACGAGATTGGCGAGAGTGAACTCCCGGTTTCAGGCGGAGTAGCAGTCTCGGATGTCGAGATGAACTCCCTGGGTTCAACTGACGACTCATTGGTCGCCCTCCGCGGCACCATCACTCTCGACGGAGCCGACTTCACAGTTGCGCTGCGAGGCACACTCCCAACAGTCATCAGTACCGTCAGCGCTGCGGAAACCTCAGCAATCTCCGGGCAGCGAGTCATCGTGGTCGAAGTGGTGATCGATCCGACGACACTTCAGCCATCGTCGGCATTCACGTCGATCGACGTCGATCTCACCCTGGACGGCGAGACGAGTTCTGAGCTCGAGGAACGTCGGTGGACCTTCGATTGGACAGCGTGCGCCTGACGCGGTCACGGTCGAACTGTACGTATGGTTCCATACCGTTATGTACACTTTCAGGATGGACGTTGCAGTCACAGAGCTCAGAGCTCACCTCGGACACTGGATCGACCTCGCACGGGAAGGCAATGATGTCGTGATCACCGATCGTGGGACACCGGTCGCTCGAATCGTCGGCCTCGACTCCACGACGGTCATCGACCGCCTCACCGAGCAAGGAATCATCAGCCGTCCGACCAGCCCAACCCGGCCAAACGCCGGAGACCGGCACCGCCCAACACCGAAACGACCGGTTGCTGGCATCGTCACTGAGCAACGTCGCTGAAGGTGGCACTCGTCTATTTCGATTCGAGCGCACTCGTCAAGCTCGTACTCGACGAGGCCGGATCAGACCTCGCCGCAGCACTTTGGAACGGGTGCGATGCCGCGATGTCGAGCCGGCTGGCGTATCCCGAGGTCTGCGCGGCCCTCGCAGCCGCCAGCCGCAACCATGACCTGACCGAGGCCGAGGCGGCCGGCGCCACAGCCGAATGGGAGATCTTCTGGGCATCGATGCGTCCTGTCGAGTTGACCGCCGACGTCGAGCAGACCGCTGGCGCGTTGGCCCTGCGCCACCAACTCCGCGGTGCTGACGCCGTCCACCTCGCCAGTGCGCTGGCCCTCAGCTCAGCAGATGTCACAGTCGCGGTCTGGGACAAACGCCTGCACGCTGGCGCCGCTGCCGCCGGGCTCGCCGTCGCGCCAGCCAACCTCGACTGAGAACCGACCCGATCAACGCCGCGGAGCCGCTGAAGTACAGCATGGCTGGTGCTTGGTCGCGTCAGATCAATGAGGAGCACCGACTGGTGTATCTCGTCGAGGGCGACGAATTGGTGACCTTCCCTAGCCCGAAACCGCGACAAGGACACGCCGTAGTAAAGATTTATCCAGATCACTATACTAACGCTCGGATGTCGGCACTCACAGTAAACGGGCGTTCTCTTGCGGCCCGAATTCCGTCGACGCAGTAAAGAAGGGGGCGTTTCCTTGCCTACACAACAGAGAGAGAAACGCCGCTGATGCGGTCTCATCCACGCTCCGGAGAGGTCGTCGGCCAACTCGAAGGATTCAGCGCCTTCGAGCCAGCAGACTTGCCGCCCGATCCGCCCCTCGCTGTCGACAACGATCTGCTTGGCCTGCTGTCAGCTGCAGACATCGCCGTCGGCCGCCTTGACGGGCTTGCCCGAACACTCCCCGATACCGACCTGTTCCTCGCTATGTACGTGCGTCAAGAAGCACTGCTGAGCTCCCAAATCGAGGGCACCGAATGCACGATGGACGACATCCTTGCGTTTGAGCTGCTCCCCAACGCGGGTCCCACCCTCGATGTCGGAGAGGTCGTCAATTGTGTGGCAGCCCTCCAGCGCGGCGTCAACCTCCTGACAGAACTGCCACTGTGTAACCGATTACTCCGCGAGATGCACGCGGTGTTGCTGCGGTCCGGACGCGGCTCGGACAAGTCTCCTGGTGAGTTCCGTCGGACCCAGAATTGGATCGGTCCGCCAGGGTGCACACTCGCCACAGCCAGCTTTGTACCGCCGCCGCGGCAAGTCATGGAAACGGCGATGACTGCACTTGAGGCTTTCGTGCACGACTCGACGCTGCCGGTATTGGTGACAGCCGGTTTGGCTCACGCTCAATTCGAAACAATCCACCCATTCCTCGACGGAAACGGTCGGACCGGCCGAATGTTCATCTCGCTACTGCTACACGAGCGGGAAATTTTGTCCAAGCCCGTGCTGTACCTCAGCACCTTCCTGAAGCGTCACCGGGCCAGGTACTTCGACCACCTCACTGCCGTTCGCCACGACGGAGCTTGGGAGGCTTGGCTCGGGTTCTTCCTCGAGGGCGTCGCCGAATCGGCAAGAGGCGCCGCAGACACAGCCGGCGCTATCCACCACCTTCGCGAGTTCGACCGAGGAACTGCTCTATCAGCTGGTGCAGGCAAGTACGACGTGGCACTACTCGACGCAATGTTCCGGCAGCCGTTGGTGAACAGCGCCTGGGTTCAACACGAACTCGACGTGACCGCACCGACCGCGAACAAGTCTCTCGAACGCCTCTGCGAACTGGCCATCATCCGTGAGACCACTGGTGCGAAACGCAATCGCACGTACCGCTACGACGCGTACATCGACCTGTTCGCGCCTGTGTCCCCTGTGGCACTCGACGACACCCACAGCATCCGGGATACGTCGCTCTTGTAGAGCGCTACTCGATACGCAGGCCTGATATGGCCCGGGCGATCACCAGCTGCTGGATCTCCGACGTCCCTTCGAAGATCGTGTGGCTCAGCGTCCCGGGTTTTCCTGGTGTGACTCGGTTATGTGTTGTGGCTGCGACCAGGTGTGTCGCGAATCGACGATTCCGCTCGTGTCACCGTTTCCACCTGTTTCTGGGGACAGAACTAGGGACGACCTTCAAAGATCAGCCAATCTTCGAATGCGCCGACGGCGTAGTTCGACTCGATCATGACCAGATCTTCGAAGTGAGCCGGGCGCGTCTCGCCGCTCAAGATTGTCGTCGTGCATCAGTCCTGACGCTCCGGCTCCACCATCTTCGCCCGCCTCCACCCGTCATCGTCGGTCCAGCAGACCGCCGACCATCCGAATTCCGGGATCAGCCACAAGCCGGTGAGGTAACGGCCGGGGATCGCAGGACGTCGAGTCGGGAGAATCGAGTCGCGGTCGATCAGCGCCATCGCGACCTGGTCGGGGATGCGGTTGCCGATGTCAACTCGAAGCACGAGGTGTTGTTCCTCGCAACCGGAGTCGTTGATCTTGGCGAAGTCGGCGTCGAACGCAGGGTCGGTCAACTCCTGCTCCAACCAATCGAGCAGCGGATCAAGGGGGAGTTCGTCACCCATCGCCCCCTTGTTGTCGCCAGTGAACGAGACCCGTCCGGGATGGTCCGTCGAGCGGAAAGCGTAGACGTCGATCTTGACTTCGCGGAACCACTGGACCGACGCGATGTGCTGCAACTCAGGGTCGAGCACGACGACATCGAGGTCGGTCTGATTGCGTTCCTCAGCGAGGGGTGCCAAGACCCCCAGATGCGTCATCAGCTCACGCAACCCGATCGCTCGTCCTCGACGCCTGACCATCCATGCCCACGTCGAGCCGTCGATGCGACGCTTGTCGTCGTAGCGAGCGTTCGCCATCCATTGGCGGTCGAGCGGATCGGCGATCGAGGTCATCTCGGCAGCACCCCTGCGCCCATCGGCGAGGGTGAAACCGATGTCGTACATCCCGGGCCGACTCCCATCATCGTGCCGCAACATCGGAACGCCGAGCGCCTGCGCCATCAGCTCACGAGCAACGTCCTCGTCCGGTCGAACCTCAGTCACCCCGTCAACGGTACGCGGCGGTTGTGGCAGAAAGAGGCAGAAACTGGCGCAAGCGCTCCGTATCCGGCAGTCTGCTCGAGTGTCTGACCATCGAGTGCTTCGTCTCCGCTACGACCCGGACGCCGATGCTGCGTACATCGGCCTGCAACCGGTTGATGTCGTCCAACCGAGTGTCGTCAGAACCGAGCACGTCGGGGAGTCGATCCATCTCGACTTTGATGACCACGACCGACTCGTCGGCGTTGAGATTCTGTCGGCTCGCTTGCTGCATCCGGCGTTGCTCGCCGAGTGGGGCTTCACGCCATAGCTGGTGATCTTCACACTGTCGCCGAGCACCGGATGCTTGAGAGAGCGCCGCCAACGTCGGAAACGACCCGCTGAGTGAGCGGCGCGGCGGCCTGTCAGTCCATCTCGATTCCACCGGTCCCCGAACGAACCGGACGCGTATCGGCCGCCTCGAGCCACCGGCGGAAGCCTTCGATCGAGCGGTCGACGCCCGAGTGCGCGCCGAGTTGCTCACGGCGCGTCACTGCTGGCACGTCCGCTCGGTCGCTCGTGATTGCCCGTTCGAGGATGTCTCGCGCTGCGCCGATGTCGTTGGTGTCGGTGACGACGAGCACGTGGTTCGCTTGGCGGCCTCTGGTCATGCCGACGTACAGGCCGCGGCCTGTCGTCGAGCCGGTTGCGAGGGTGATGCTGCGGTCTTGGGTGTCGGACTGGTTGCCGGGTTCGGTGGCGGCGTAGCCGAGGCGGACATGGTCACGGGCGTGGTCGGCGGGGAGCACGACGACGCCTGCTCCGTCGATGCGGGCTGCGGTGATGTCGCCGTGTCCGTCGATGGCGGTCACGGTCCACTGGTCGCGGTTGCGGACGAACTGGCCGGTCGACGTGTGGAGCGTGCGGTCGTTGCGGCGGGTGGCGATGAGGTCGCCGACCCAGGCGCCGATGCCGTCGGCGGTCGCAGCGCGGCGTGATCGGTCGAGTTCGCCACGTTCCCATCGGGCGTTCTGGATGCAGTCGTTGATCAGGTCGACGTGTTCATTGCGGGTGGTCGTGATCGCCAACGATTGGCCATGGTCGCGGCACT
>JANOQU010000200.1:0-8236 GCA_031422355.1 Actinomycetes bacterium | reverse complement strand
GCGAGATCAACGGGCGGAACCTGCGCGAGAACATCGCCCCAACACGGGAGCGGGCGTCATTGGTGTTGCGCAAGGGAGCGGATCATCGAGTCACCGATGTCAACCTGCGTCGACTCTGAAGATGCTGAAGATGCTGAAGATGCTGAAGATGCGCACATTGATCCGCCCGATGTCGTCAACAGGCCTGACACCGTGAACCGAACGACAGCGTGAAGAATTGGCGGGTGAAGACGAGAACTGTGAGCCCGACACTCATCGCAACAGTCACTGGCCGGCTGAGATCAACGACATCGGCTGCGGCTGCGGCTGCGGCTCTCACCGTGGCGGTGTCATTGTTGGTCGGCTGCGGAAGCGATTCGTCAGCGAGAGAAATCGAATCGACCACTCCAGCCACGGCGACCACATCGACCGCCGCTCCAGCGCCCACGTCGTCGCTCGCGGCCGCCGCGACATCGAGTTCGACCGCGTCAACCAAGGTGCCCACGACCACTCAACCCGCAGCCACCGATCCAATAACCACCCACCCTGCTACGAGCGACCCTGCAACGAGCGACTCGGCGACCGGGGATACATCAACCGTCGATCCATCGACAAGCGACTCGTCGGTGACAGCGCCAGATCCAGACACGACCACCGAACCGACCGCGCTTGGCAGCGAATACCGTCCGGTGGCCTCACCCGACGTGCCGGCATCGACGCAGGCCGTCCCCGTCGACGGCACTTACCCCGACGGCATCTACTACGCATCCGTGAGCGAAGATGGCGACCCGGCAACAGACGTGGGGGCCGTGGTCTTCGAGGTGGTCCAACTGCTGAGTGGGCCGGCGTGTCTCGCTCACTTCGGGGTCGAGGACGAGGATGCGTGTGTCAACGACTACGGCATCGAAACTGAACCAACGATCAACGTCGAGATCCAACTCGACGGCCCGGACACACAGGTCGAGTTCATCTCGGTCGTAGACGCTGCGACGCAGCAGAGCTACCAGATCTCGGGGAGCGAGCTGTACGAATTGTTACTCGGAGCGCTGCCATCCCTCGGTGCCCCGGTCGACTATCTCTACAGCGGCTTCGGATTCCTCGTCACATACGAGGGCGGCGAAATCACTCGCCTCGAACAGTGGTGGACGCCCTAGCGAGCCCGGTTGCGAACCGTGGTGAAAAGGGCACCCATGTTCCCGAAAACCCCCGTGACACGGGGCTTCGCGGGATCATGGGCGTGAAAATCACCGGGCCCCGGGGGCAGCGAGCCAGGCAGGCAGGTCCGAAAGCGACTCCAGCTCCGCGAACGTCGTTCCGTGATCGTGGGGCGCTTGTTCCAGGTCCCAGAGCAGCGGATACGGCACGTGGACGGCGCTGCCACCGATTGCGAGCACCGGGAGGATGTCGCTCTTGACCGAGTTGCCGACCATGCAGAACCGGTTCGCCGGCACACCGAGTTGCTCGATGATCCGGGCGTAGGTCTCGGCGTCTTTCTCCATCACGATCTCGATCTGCTCGAAATGATGGGCGAGGCCGCTGGCCGCGACCTTGGCCGACTGATGAATCAGATCACCCTTGGTGATCATCACGATCCGGTGGGTCGTGGCGACTTGTTCCAGCACCGACCCCACACCGGCCAAGAGATGCACCGGCTCGCCGAGCATCGACCGGGTCAACTCGATCAACCGGCCGATGACGGCCGGCGGAATCAGGCCGACGTTCGGATCATCTCCGAGCGACGTCGCACACTGCACCATCGACAGCCCGAACGCCTTGACCCCGTATCCGAACACGAGCACGTTCCTTCGCTCGACAGCGGTCAACGCGGCCTTCACATCGATACCGGGAGCGACGTAGGGCGAAACGAGTTCTACGAACGCGTGCTCGGCCGCAAAGAAGCTGTCCTCGCTCTGCCACAACGTGTCGTCGGCGTCGAACGCGACGACGTCGAAATCGTGTGGAGGCCGCGACCAATCGGATCGCGTGAGGCCGAAGAGCACCTCGTCGATCAATTCGCCCGACGTCAAGCGATAGGAATCGCGAGTCGTGCCCTCGCGGCGAAAACCGAGGCGATCGAAGACCCGCAGACTCGGTGCATTCCCGGTCGCAACGATCGCCGACAACTTGAGCACGCCAACGTGGGCAAACAGGTGATCGACGATGCCCCGAAGCGCTTCGGTTGCGTACCCATGACCCTGCCAGCGAGTGCCGATCGTGATCCCCAACTCCAGCGTGTGAGCGACCTCCGTCGGCCGAACCATCATGTCCCCGATCAGGGGACCATCGTGGATCCGGATTGCAAGTTGGGTCACCGACTTGGTTGGGTCTCCGGCAGCTGAGGCGATCAAAGCTGCTGCTTGGTCGGCCGTATAGGGCATCGACCAGCCCTGGAACTCGATCAGTGCCGGGTCGTTGCGGACGGCGACGATCGCCTCGACATCGTCGTTGGTGAACCTGTCGATCCGAAGCCGCGTCGTTATGGCGAAAACCGTCATCGATGGATCGCGTTGAGATAGTTGTACACGGTGATCCGCGACACACCCATCGAATCGCTCACGTCCTCGACCGCACGCCGCAGCGTGAACGCACCTCGCTCGTCGAGTATCCGGATCGCGCGCTGCTTGGCCTCACGATTCAATTCGGCGAGGCGACTTCCGAATTCGCGCTCGACAGATTCGATCAATCGGTCGAGCGCCCCATGCAAAGGTGCCGGACGCACGACGGCGATCACGGTGCCCTCCCACATCAGCGGGATATCGCTGGCCTCGCGCTCGCTGACCGGCAGCACCGTTGCACCGAGTGCCTCGGCAACTGGCCGGATCGCAAGGACCAGAGGGTGACGGGGAAGGGTCACGACTCCGACTCCATCTGTGAATTGGGCGACCCTGCCGTACCCGGCGAACCCGTCACGTGCATCGTCACATGCGACGCGCCGTTGGCGAACGCCGCTCGAACGAGTTCGGCGATGACGTGGGGCATGTCGTCGGCGGCGGCGCTACACGTCGATCCGAATGGGCCGAACTCCACCGACCCGCCCGCCCGCTCGACTGCTTGCACTGCCGCTGTGACGTGCGGCCCGGGTTGGCCTTCGACGAACGGCTCGACCGTGAACTCAAGTTGCAGCACCCCGCCAAATGTAGTGGGCCGACACCGCATCAGGCACCGGGCACTCCAGGCTGGGCTTCGGCGAGATGCCCGCGACCCGCGACCTGTTGTCGGTCACCCTGTGTCAGTGGGTGGCGCCCATCACCTTCATCAGATCCTGCGAGCGGACGACGCAGTCGGTTCCAGCGGCCTCCAATGCAGCCTTCATGCCATCGAGTGCTTTGCGAAAGGTGCCGTTCCAATCGCTTTCGAACCGGTCTCTCGCCGGTCCGTGCCACGTCGTACCGGTCAGCGCGGACGTCACGGTTGTGACCAGGGTGTCGATCGGTTGCACCTGGCGCTTCAACGTGTTACCGAGTTCGGCGAGTTGTTCCGGGTTTGCTCCATACATGCTCATCGTTGATTCCTCGTGTCCTGTCAGTGTCGCAGAGTCCACATTCGTGGCTCTCCGTACTGAGTGCTCCGAGTTGGCGAAAATGGAAAAGAAACGTCAACCGGAGACGTGGAGGTGTTCCAGCAGGAGTGCAACGCTGTCGCTCATGACGTCCTGCGTGGCAAGCAGAGTCCGAAGTCCTTCCGCGTCGACCCACCTCGCCTGAATCACCTCGCCGTCGTTGAAGACGAAGGGTCCGTCGTGCACAACCCTGTAACACCTGGCGATCAAGTCGTAGGACTCGTCCCCGAAAGCGCCGCCGCCGATCACGCTCGGTGTCACATTGGTCACCCCGATCTCTTCGCCGAGCTCTCGCGCCGCAGCCGCGTCGTAGTCCTCCCCGGACCCAACGACCCCACCGACCGCGATGTCCCAAGCCCCCGGGCGCACGTCCTTGGCGAAGCTGCGCTGGTGCACCAAGAGGCGACCGTCGCTGTGTTGAACGGCGATGAACACCGCCCGGTGGCGCAAGGTCCGTGCCCGCATTTCGCGTCGGCTGACGACATCGATCACGTTGTCGTGCTCGTCGACGATGTCGACGAGTTCGTCGCCTGGCTGCGTCGCTGGCTGGACGGTTGGCTGCGTCGCTGGCTGAGTCGCTGGCTGGGCGAACAGGTCCGAGGGCATTCCCAAATCGTACGACGATGGCCAGGACTAGCATCAGCGCATGTCCGACTCAACTTCGCACCCGCAGACCAACGGCAGCCTCTCGCCCCTGCTCGACGAGGCGAGGGATCACCTCAGCCAGGCGGTGGACCTGCGGCGCCGGTTGCATCAGTGGCCCGAGACCGGCAACCATCTCCCGATCACCCGCGAGGCGGTGTTGGCAGCCCTGGAAGGATTGCCGCTCGACATCAGCCTGCACGAGACAACGTCCGGCATTGCCGCCACCCTGACTGGTTCCAAGCCGGGTCCCACCATCTTGCTGCGCGGCGATATGGACGCGTTGCCAATGCCAGAAGACACCGATCTCGACTTCCAGTCCAAGGTCGCCAACACGATGCACGCGTGTGGCCACGACACGCACACCGCAATGTTGGTCGGTGCGGCGCAGATGCTTGCCAACCGTCGGAACGAACTTGCGGGCCGGGTTTTGTTCATGTTCCAACCGGGTGAGGAGGGCCACCACGGTGCTCGGTACATGTTGGACGAAGGTCTGCTGAACGTCGCGCCGCTCGCCGACGGCACGCCGTCTCCGGTGACCGGCGCCTTTGCGCTACACATCACATCATCGATGCCGGCAGGAATGGTCGGTACTCGTGGCGGGGCGATCATGGCATCGAGCGATCACCTCCTGATCAAAGTTCACGGGCGCGGCGGACACGCCAGCGAACCGCACCGGGCACTCGACCCGATCCCGATCGCCTGCGAAATCGTGCAGGCGATGCAGATGATGGTGACTCGCCGGATCGACGTCTTCGACCCGTCGATTATCACCGTCGGGCGAATCAGCGCAGGTACGACGAACAACGTGATCCCCGAGAATGCCGAAATCGAAGGAACCGTTCGAGCTGTCAGCGAAGCAACCCGCTCAAAGGTGCACGCCGGCATCCAACGCGTCGCTGAAGGAATCGCTGCAGCGCATGACGCCTCGGTCACCGTCACGATCACCCACGGCTATCCGGTGACCACGAATCACAACGGGTTTGCCGAGTTTGCGACCGGGGTAGCCGGCGATGTGATCGGGGCCAAGAGGGTGGCCCAACTGCCGCATCCAGTGATGGGCGCAGAAGACTTCAGCTACGTCCTCGAAGCGGTACCGGGGTCGATGATGTTCCTCGGCGGAACGCCGCACGACAAGAACCCGGCGACCGCCGCGCCGAACCACAGCAACCGGGTCACCTTCGACGAAGAATCGATGGTGGCCGGAATGGCGATCTACACCGGCGTTGCGGTCCGCCACCTCGCCTGACTGAGTCATTCTGACGGAGTCGTTCGAGCCGGCTGCTCTGGCCGATGGTGTGGCCGGCGGTTTGGTCGATGGTTTGGCCGAATTTGGTCTCCTTTGCCCGAATTCGAACGGTGTCCCGATGTTGTCCCGATGTTGTCCCGACGTCATTCTCAGCGCCATAACAGCGGTTTATGGTCGCTGTATCAACGCGTTCGGAGCTGCATCTATTGAGCCTGAATGACTCGAAGACAAGGGAGACATTGTGCAACGTAGACGAATAGCTCATATTGGAATCGTCGGTGCTCTGGCAGCGGCGGCAATCGGAACGATTGTGATCAATCAGGTCGGCGCGGCCGGCGACGGGGCACCATCGGCATTCGTGCCGATCACCCCCTGCCGGTTGCTCGACACCAGACCATCCACATTGGTCGGTACCCGGTCAACCCCGATCGGGCAGGGCGAAACCGCAGTATTCGCAGTGCGGGGCGCAAATGGTGCCTGCAACATCCCTGCGACGGCCACCGGTATCGCAACCAACACCACCGTTGCGAACCCGACGGCGGCCAGCTTCCTGACCCTGTTCCCGTCCGACGTCGCCCGACCGAACGCGTCGAACCTCAACTGGGTCCCGACGAGTTCGCCGACACCGAACCAAGTCACGGTCGGCCTCTCGGCAACCGGAGCCGTTTCTGTCTACAACCTCGCTGGGACCATCGACGTCCTGATCGACATCGTTGGCTACTACATCCCGCAGTTGGGTGGCCCAGCAGGTCCTCCCGGACCAGCAGGCCCGATCGGTCCGATTGGTCCGATTGGTCCGATCGGTCCGATCGGCGCGGTCGGCCCAGCGGGTGCTACCGGTCCCATCGGGGCAACAGGCCCACGGGGTATTTCGTCGTTCGACGAGCTTCCAGGCAGCACAACAATCACCGGCTACGCTGAGTACTCCTTCAGATCAAGCTTTGCGGGCCAGGTTCACCGATTCAGCATTCCGTTCCAGGCTCTTGCAGCCGGCAACCTCGCCATAACTGACGTCGAACTCGACTCCCACCCAGCCACGGTTGACGACAACGACATCAACTGCACTGGCACCTTCGCCGCGCCAACTGCCCCCTCGGTCAATTCACTCTTCTTTCCGAGTGACCCCGGCAACGTGTGCATCTATCTGAATACGGCCTCGAACGCCACTTTCGTGAACGGACAAGAGACGGGCGCCTTGGCGGACAGCGGCTTCCGGGTGGAATGGACCTCGCCGAACGTCGCGACCACGACCGTCGAGTTCTCGTGGGCGTACAGGTCGCCTGGCTTTGGCTTCATCATCCTCCCGGGCGACGAGGCTCCCGGAGATGTCGATGGCAGCGAGCGGCCGAGCGACGTCGACTGATCGTCAACTCAGGCCTTGACAGCAAGGATTGATTGAACGCTTACGGGCGGGTCAGCCGGTGAATTCGCCGGTTGACCCGCCCGTCGTTCGTCACCGGGCGGCGTTTCGCCCTACTCCACCGTGAGCGAGGTGAGCGTCAGTTTCGGTTCGTCGGTCAGGAGCCGCTGAAGTCGATAGATGTTCTCGAAGAGTGCAACCATCGAACCATCGGCCCTGTTCAAGATTCGGATCCCGCCGATTTGACGCAGCCTTTCCGCACTTGCTTCGTCGGTGCCACGGATCGCCTGATACGGCGATCCTGTCAACTCGACGGGTGCGTTGAACTCGTTCTCGAGGCGATGGGCGAAGACCTCGAACTGCAGTTGGCCGACGGCCGCGAGCACGAGTGCAGCATCACCCATCATTGGGTCGCGCAACACCTGAACGACGCCCTCCTCCTCCAGAACCTCGATCCCGCGCCGGAACTGCTTGACCCGACTCGTGTCCTTGGGTCGGGCATTCGTGAACAGTTCCGGGGCAAAGCGGGGGATGCCGGGGAACGTGACCGGCACGTCTTCATACAGCGTGTCGCCAAGGTTCAGACCTGTCGCGTTGACGAGTCCGACAACATCGCCGGGGAATGCTTCGTCGATCGTGCTCCGCTCGGCGCCGAACACGGTTGATGCGTACTTCGTCGCGAATGGCTTGCCAGTTCGGGCGACCGTCATCGTCATCCCACGGTCGAATTTGCCGCTACAAATCCGGACGAACGCAATCCGGTCTCGATGCGAACGATCCATGTTGGCCTGGACCTTGAAGACGAACGCGGAGCACGGTTCGCCAAGCGGACGCGGCACGCCGTCGACATCCGGTCGAGGTGGCGGTGCCGGAACGAGATCCACCACGGCATCGAGCAGTGCCCGAACGCCGAACGCGGACAAGGCTGATCCAACGAACAACGGAGTCGACTGGCCGGCCAGGAACGACGGCATGTCGAGGTCCGCCCCGATCGCGTCGAGCAAGCCACTGCTGTCCATCGCCTTGCTCCACAGCGTGCCCTCTTCGGCCGCTGCTTCGTCGTACGTCATCTCCTGCTCGGGCGCAATCGTGCTACCCCGCGCCGTTCGCGTGAAACGGATGAACACTTTGCGACGGCGATCAATGACGCCGCGGAAATCTTCGGCGTCTCCGACAGGCCACGTCACCGGGGTTGGCCGGAGGTTGATCTTGGACTCGATCTCGTCGAGCAGTTCCAACGGATCCAGTACCGGGCGGTCGAACTTGTTCAAGAACGTCAGCACCGGCAGATTGCGGGCTCGGCAGACCTCGAACAGCTTCAAAGTCTGCGGCTCGATGCCTTTGGCCGAGTCCAACACCATCACGACTGCGTCGACGGCTGCAAGGACCCGATAGGTGTCCTCGCTGAAATCTCGGTGGCCGGGCGTGTCGAGCAGATTGATCGCGC
>JANOQU010000199.1:0-38686 GCA_031422355.1 Actinomycetes bacterium | reverse complement strand
AGGCCCTCGAACTCGCTATTGCATCAACGCCGATGGCCTCGCTGCGCTCAAGGCCGGCATCGTCACACTCTGATCGCCCCGGGTTGCGGTGAACCTCACGCCCATGTTCTTGCGAATCCCCGTGTTACGGGGACTTTCAGGAACATGGGAGTGTTTTTCACCGGTCGCGGGCGACGTTCCATTGCCGCTACCGACGCACAGCGATGAGGAAGTCGACCTCGATGGAGCCGTTGGTCAGCACGACTGTGTGCAGGACTCCGGGAGGAATTGGTTGAGAGTCACCTGCGAGCAGGTCGACATCGATCGGTGGCTCCACGGCCATCGTGAAACGCGCCGAACCAGCCAGGACATGAAGGCGACCCCACGTCGCATCAGCGACTCGATGATCTCTTCGAAGACCCGCTGGCAACGTGGTCTCGTCAAACGGTCCGACGGTTCGCGCAACCTCGAGCCCGTCGGGAATTTCGGCGCGATCGCATAGCGGGCAGTCGATCATCGTCGCGAGATGCTCGCCTCGCCCGGCGGCGGTCTCCACCCACGGCCGCGGCAGGAGCGGAGGCCGGTGCCGAACGTGCTGGGCATGCAGACACGCGAGATCAGCCACCCAGTCGCCGACCTCATCCTGGCGGAATCCCGTGATCATGCGCTGCATGATCACCATCGAACCACCGATTGCAATGCATACGGCGGCACGACGGTCGCTCTCGACGACCGAGCTGATCCGAAGGAGTTCACAGTTTCGGATCTGCGCGGTTGGCGATGGCAAGGCCCAACCTCGGCAAACCGTTCGCGAGCGTCTCCCAGAGGAGATCCAGGTCGATCTCGGGGTAGTCGTGGCCCACCTTGTCGCGCGTCCCCTTGACATTCTTCCAAGGAACCCCTGGCATCGTCGCCAACACGTCGTCGTCGAGTCCCTTGGTTGCTTCGCCGATCTCAGCAATGATGTTCTTCGCGGCGCGGATCAACAGGGGGTCCGACACGAAGACCTTGTGACCGTGCTCCACCACCGCAGCAGCGTCGTTCACCGCAGCAACGATGTCTGCAATCCGGTCGTCCTGACTCCTCACAATGGACGTGCCTCGGCGGCAATGTGGGCGAGTCGCCCGCGCAGCGCGCCGGGAGTCAGGATGTCAACCTCTCGGCCAAGCAGGTCAACGAGATCGTCGTGAAGTCCGGCGAGATCGAACAGGGTGCGGCCGGCTTCGAGATCGACGAGAAGGTCGACATCCGAATCTGGCCGCGAATCACCTCGGGCGATTGACCCGAAGATCCGAGGATTCGAAGCGCCGTAGCGCTCACAGACCTTAAGAATCCCCTTGCGCTGCCGTCGCAATGCACGCAACGACGTCGCTGGCGGCGCGGCCGAGTAGCTGAGTTCCGTATCGAGCTCAACCGCTGCAGCCAAACGCTGCAACGTCGACAGCGACGGCTCCTTTCGACCTCGTTCGTAGTCCGAAATCGCAGACTGCGCCATACCCGAGCATCGCGCAAGCTCGGTCTGTGTCACGCCAGCGTGCTCGCGAAACTGACGGACCAATTGCGCAGTCACTTGAATTGCCATATACATAAGTATGTGAGGCGCGGACTACCGGTTCGTCAGGGCCAGGCCTGGACCAACTCGTCAGCGGTCACGACGGTAGCGATCATCGACAATGAGTTGGCAAGGACCGCTTCGCCGTATTCCTTGGGGATCCCGACGACTGCGTCACGCACGATGACCACCTGGTAGCCGAGATCCACAGCGCTCAGCGCAGCTCCCATGATTCCGAGATTCAACGACACCCCCATCAACACGATGGTGCTGGCACGGAGGTTGCGGATAATCGAGTCCAACTCTGTGCCTGTGAACGGCGTCATGCCGTGCATCCGCGCCACCGTGATGTCCGATGGCTGAACGTCGAGTTCATCGACGAGCGCCGTACCGGGCTGTCCGATGTCAGTTGGCGACGAACCCAGTTCAGCTCGGCGCTTGGCGGCAAACGCAAAGATCTTACAATTCACCACCTGCCCGGCACCGTCCGCGCGTTCCTCCATCGTCGCATGCAGCACCCGGACGCCGACCTCTCGGGCACGGCGGCAGACGCCCCCGGCGACGGCCAGAATACCTGCCTCACTGACCGCCGTCGGCAACGCTTGGAGCAAGGCATTCTCGCCAACGACGCCCTTCTGCAACTCCATCGTCAGTACGACCGTGTGAGCTGGCTCGACAATCAGGCGAAGACGTTCGGCTGCGTTCGACATGACCGACCTCAGCTCGTCTGGACAGGTTGGCGGGGACGGTCGACCAGTTCGATCAGGATCCCGTCCGGATCTCGAATGAACATCATTCTCAGACCATCGGTCAGCTTGGTCCCCGGAAGCTGGAACGTGTACGGGCTCTGGCGTGCGACGCCAGCCTGTTCGAGCGCAACAAAGGCTGCCTCGATGTCATCGACGGCCATCGCCAAACGGTAGAGGCCTTGGTGGTACGGCATGCCGTAGGTGGGCCCCGTAGGAAGCGGACCTGACCACGTCGTCAGAAGTATCCCGAACGTGGGGTCGTCGGTAGCGACCAGGCTCCGCTCGTCCGTGATGCTGTGCGTGTCGTCACCGGGCCAGAATTCACGGCCGGCGATCGAGGCCAGACTCCCTTCGGTGAAGCCCAGTTGAGTCCACCACGCCGCAGAACGCTCTATGTCGGACACGACGATTCGCACGTAGCGGGCCTCGCTTGGACCGTCGGCCCGGATCACTTCGAGAGCGACGCCCTCTGGGTCTTGGAGCAACAACCAGTCATCGGATCGACGTACGACGGTTGCCCCGAGTGATGTGGCCAATGCCGCGGTTGCGTCGAGGTCTGAGGCCGAATAAGCAGCCGACTGAATCCCCCGATTCCACGGGTCGGGATAGACCGATCCAACAGTGCCCGGCTCCAACCATTCGACCAGTTCCAGCGACGTCGTCCGCCGGCCACCGCGGTGGTCGTAGACGAATGACGCCTTCGCAGACGATGTCCCGTAGATGCCGAATGGGCTGGCGTCAGTGCCCGAACTTGCCGAACGCATCACCACCCGAAGTCCGAACAGTTCGACGTAGAACGCTTCGAGCCGATCCACATCGTGGCAGTTGTAGTTGCAATGGAGGAAGCGTCGAACCTCTACGAGCGAAGACATGGGGCAGATGATCGCGCGTCATCAGACCGGATCGACAATCGTGAGCTGAGTTCAGCCACAGTTGTTGACGATATTGTCAATTTCTCTGACGCCTACTCGAAATTGAGCTGCGATTGGTCATTTCTTCGCGGCGAACACCACATCGGTTCCGTCGATTTGGCCAACCGTTGCGGTCGGGCCGGGAACCCAACCACCGGGCGCCACATCGTCGACACGGGACCACTCGAACACGCACACCCGAGACGCAATCCGCCACTCGCCATCTCGGCGTTCGAAGTCGTCCACGTAGCGCAGCCCGGCGACGAAATCCCGCTTCGGCTTGGTGCGGCTGACACCAAGATGGTGGTAGGCGACGACGTAGCTCTCGCATCGGGCTTCGTCACCATCTGGCTCCACGAGCACGTTGCCGATGAAGTGCATCGTTCGCTCAAATCGCGGCAACGTGTGCTGTACGTAGACGATGAATTCGTCGACGTTCCTGCGGAAGTCGCCGTGATCGTCGACGCCATCAGGGTGATAGCAACTTCGCACGAGATCGAAGTCGCGGCGGTCGATGCCTCGGCAGTATCGATAGACGACGTCGCGGATCTCCTGCTGATCGACGACGCGCTGCAATCGTTCGCCAATGTCTGGCGTACTGACCATGAGAACCACCCTTTCGGCAACCAGCGAGCAAGCCCGGCAACGTCCGACAATACGACGCATTCTCCCAAGTCAGCGCACTGATGGCGCCGAGGAATTTTGGGTACCTGTCACCCGCCGGCGGCTCTCGTTCGTCAGTTGCTGTATGTCGGCAACTTCAGAGATCCAGCCAGTGGACGAGTCCTCGCCTGTCATCGATGAACGACCTCCGTTCAGTCGCGTATTCAGTTGGGTCGTACTCGGCGCTGCAGGCGGCGCGTGGGGAGGTTTCCTCGTCGGCGGCATCACCGGTCGGCTTGCAATGTTCGTGCTTCGGTTGACATCGGACGACCGTCTCAGCGGAGCGGAAACCGACGATGGCTTCGAGATCGGCGTCATCAGCGGTGGCACGCTTTTCCTGATGATCTTCTGTGCCTTCCTGGGCGCAGTCACCGGCCTCGCATACGTGGCAGTCCGATGGGTGCTGCCCGCTCGGTGGCGAATCATCATCGCAGCGCTCTTCGGCGCGCTCACGGGCGGGGCGATGATCCTGCACGGCGACGGAATCGACTTCGTCGTCCTCAAGCCACTGTCGTTGGCAGTCGCGATGTTCATCGTCGTGCCAGCGCTGACCACTGCCGCGATTGCGTGGCTCATCGAAAGGTGGCGCGTGTGGTGGTGGGTCAATGTCAAGCGGACAGTCATTGCGTCTGCGCCGCTCGCGTTTCCATTCATGCTGATCGGCCTGGGGATCGCATTGGTGACTGTGGTTCCGATCGTCGCGATCAGTGTGCAGAACGACCGCGTTCGTTCAGCGGGCCAGCGCTTCGGTCAACCTCTCGTTCGGGCTGCATTGCTGGTGGTGGCAAGCTTGAGCGCGTGGGCGCTCGCGAACGACATCACAGCGATCTTGTGACGGCCGACAGTGAGCGAGTCGACTGATTCTCGTGCACGTCGTCCTGATCCCGATTCGGTCGCCTTGCCCGACCTGGGCGCTGTGGAGCCAGATCTCGGCTCGTCTGCACGGCGAGTCGCTCTTGGACGTCGGCACCACGCATGAACTCGTGGTCAGGTTGTTCCAGGTGGAGGGTCAATCGTTGGTTCGGTTGGCCCGCCTGTTCGTCGACGATCGCGACGCCGCAGAGGACATCGTGCAAGAGGCGTTCCTTCGTTTGGCTCGCCACGCCGGTGCGATCAATGACATCGAACGAGCCCCGGCCTACCTGCGATCGATTGTCCTGAACCTGGCCCGTGACCACAACCGGCGGGGTTTGGTATCGCTGCGCCACCACGCCACCGCTGGACGCGAGATCGACATCGAAGATCCGGTCAGTGACGAGCTCGCCCGATCCGACGACCATCGTCGGATCATCGACGCGGTTCGGCTGTTGCCGATCCGTCAACGTGACTGCGTCACCCTTCGCTACTTCGAGGAGTCGTCGATCGAGCAGATCGCGGCAACGCTTGGCGTCTCGGTCAACTCCGTGAAAACTCACCTCCGGAGGGCGATGGCCCGGCTCGACGGCATCCTGGGTCACCGATGATTTCGAGTCACCGATGAGCGCCGTCGACCTCGAGCGTCGACTGTTCGAAGCATTCGCCGACGCTCGGGCGACGGTTCAGGACTCGCCCGATCTGTTCGCCCGAGTCAGCCGCTCGCTGCAGGACTCGATCGACCGCCGGCGATGGCGCTGGAAGTTAGCCGGATGGCTCACCTTTTTCATCGCTGCGAACGCGGCACTCGCCCTCGGCCTCGCCGCACTCGACACGTCCGTCAATCACACCGTCAACCAGACCGGCACCGGTCCGCAGAGCAAGGGGTTCAATATGTCGTGGTGGGTAATCGAACTGATCACCAACATCGTTCTCGTCGCGCTCGCCGTCGGGCTCGGCCCGTTCATCAAACGATTCGGCCGTTCCTACGCTGCCGATGTCTTTCGGGCCAACCCGAGAACGGGCAAGAGCTATCTCGTGCTCACCGATGTCGCGTACTACCTCATCTTCACGTCGTTCGTGCTGTTCACGGTGACATTCGTTCAACCGAGGAAATGGCAAATGTCGACCGGGGCTCAACTCAAGGACGAGGTCGCCCGAATCGGCGGCATCTTGCTGATCATGGGGATTCTGCACGCCGCCAACGTCGTGGCGCTGCCCATCATCGGCGGCCTGCTCTCGACCAACAATCACCCTGGTGGCCGAGCAACGCCACCACCGTCGAACCCAAGTGGTTTCGGCGCAAATCCTCCGCTCGGCGCAGGCACGTGGATTCTCAGGATCGAGCCGTCCGCTGAACCAACCGTGGAATCCGGCACGCCGCCCGACGAGTTCGAAGAACCACACGAGCCAACTCGCTGACGTGCCAACTCTCTGACACACTCAGCGCCAGTCACGTCACTCCGCGATGGCAAGACTCAACGCGCCAGGTAACCACTGCTCGAGGCGCGCGAACACCATGTCGGAACTCTTGGCCAACAAATGACCGTCACCCTCGCAGACCACGACCTCGCCGGTACCGGCCATCGCCAGGACCACTTCGCTGGACTGCATTGGAAGAATCTCGTCGCAGTCGCCGTGAAACAACAGCAACGGGCGACCGGCCAGTCCTGCGGCGATCTCGCACCCGGCCGACTGGGTCGCGAACGTGACGACGCCCGAGACCATCTCCGCCAGTCCAACGGCCACCCTGACCGCAACCGCTCCGCCGAAGCTGTGACCAATCAACACCACCCGCTCGGCGCCGCCACCGACAACCGCAAGTTGCACTGCTGCGGCGACGTCGACACAGCACGAATCGAGATCGTTCGGCCGCCGGTAGTCCACCCGCAAAACGGCAACGCCGCGCTGCGACCACGACTCGCCGAGCCGGTGATATAGGCCGTTGGCAGGTCCGAGCAGCCCACCCATTGCGCCGCCGCAGGCAACAATCGCAGCGGGAGTGGGGGCTACCTCATCTGGCACCTCGTGCCAGAGCACCGTGAGCAGACCTCTCATTGTGAAGAATTCAGCGTGGCGAAGGGACGGCGTGATCATGACGTCCTGACTCGCGATCACGCCGAGGGCGTCGAGAGGCGTCGCCCCGGCATCAGTCAGCTCAGGCATGAGTTGTACCCTACGTTGATGGAGCAGGTGGGGTCAGGGGTGCTCGAACCAAGCTCGGCCGGTGGGAACTCGGTCGAGCCGTCAGGGAACGGCAGAAGTCACGTCGACTTGACCGATCCGGTCGACCTCGACGTCGCTGTGCGACTCGGTCGAGCGTGGCGCGAACTTCGGCGCGGGGGCAGCAACACCGTGATTCGCGACTACTTCTTCGGACTCACGCCGGAAGCTCTCGAATACGGACAGATGGACACCCTCGACGTTCTCATCCGTAAGCCGTCGTGGCGGATGAGTGAACTGGCGCTCGCGCTGCACGTCGATCCATCGACGGCGACTCGTGCTGTCCAGCGCCTGGTGGGCACGGGGTTGGTCGAGCGATTGACGGACAGCGAGGACGGTCGAGTGGTGATCGTTCAGATCACCGAATCCGGCCGCGATCTGCATCGACAAGTCGATGAGCGCCGTGGCTACGTGCTCAGTCGGCTGATGAGCGTCTTCGACAGTCACGAACGTGCCGAGCTCGCCGACTTGATGGTCCGTTTCGTTTGTGAGTTGGACGAGGTGGTCAAGGATCTGTCCCGGCTGACGACCCCCGAGTAGTGTCGGCGAGCATGGCCGAACGAGACGACTTCTCAACACAGGCCATGCAGTTCGCACCTCAGTTGTATTCAGCTGCGATGCGTCTGACACGAAACTCCGCCGACGCCGAAGACTTGGTGCAGGACACGTATCTGAGGGCTTGGCGCAGCTTCAACACGTTCCAGGAGGGCACAAACCTTCGGGCCTGGCTGTACAGAATCCTGACCAATACCTTCATCAACAAGTACCGCGCCAAGCAACGTCGACCGGACGAGACCGGGATGGACAACATCGAGGACCTCTACCTCTACAAGCGCATCGGCATCCTCGATAGCGCGCTCGGCAGTCGCAGCGCCGAAGACACGATGTTCGAAATGTTCACCGACGACGAAGTTAAAGCGGCGCTCGAAGAGCTACCCGAGACCTTCCGGTTGCCGGTGCTCCTGGCCGATGTCGAAGGGTTCGCATACAAAGAAATCGCCGAGATGTTGGACATTCCGGTCGGCACCGTGATGAGCATCTGCATCGGGGAAGAAAACAGATGCACAAGCTGTTATACGACTTCGCCAGCGAGCGTGGGCTGATCGCGTCGATCAACCAACCGTCAGATCACACCTCCATCGCAGCCGCCGGCAACTCAACAAGCATCACGACATCGGAACCCTGAGAACATGGCTGAATGCAACGACTACGACTGCAATGACACGTTGAGAGAGCTCGAACTCTTCCTCGACAAAGAGTTGTCCGATGGCGCCCGTACCACCATCCACCATCACCTCGAGGGCTGTCCGGATTGCCTGCAGGCGTACGACTTCCACGCCGAGTTGCGAACGGTCATCGCTGCTAAATGCCACAACGACGAGATGCCTCCCGGTCTGATGCTCAAGATCGAGCAGTGCTTCGGGGACGACGTCAGTTCCGATTTCAAGTTCTGAGCCAACCTGATTCCCGTTCCGATCGACGCCCGCCGCACGTTCGGCGGCTCCAACATGGACTGCTCGATCAGCGACCCGGCTGGCTATGCTCGGCTCCGTGATCGCAGTTATTTTTCACTGGTGGCTCGGACTGATCCTGGCGCTCAGCGGTGCCGGCATCGGCGTTGCGTTGATCGCCGGCTACATCAAGACCGTGACGGCTGCGAAGTATCCGAACGGCCGACGAAACTCCGAAGAGAACTGACGCTGCGGCACCAACCGATATGAGCTCGCCGGTCGACTGGATCAGAGCAGAGCAGATCGCGTTACGAATCGCAGCCCGTCAGCACTCGACGGAGAAACAGGCGGGAGGCCGATCAAACGGCTCCATGTCGTCGGCAGACTTCGTCGAGTTGGCCGAAATCGCCGAAGAGCGGGTGTACGCAACCACCGGTCTCCGTTCGTCGTACGGGCCTGCCACTGTCCACGTGATCGACCGGGCGGATTGGATCAGAGCAAACATCGCGTCGTTTCGCGGTCTTGTGGAGCCATTGCTCGAACGGCTGAGCGGTACCAGTTCGTCGCGGTCGCGACTCGTTGGCGGGCCCCTGGCTGCAGCGTCGCGCCAACTGGCCGCAGCCCAGCTCGGCACGCTGCTTGGTTGGATGAGCGGACGGGTGCTTGGCCAATACGACCTGCTACTCGGCCAGAGCACCGAGAGCAATCAGCGTCAGGAAGGCGCTGTGTACCTGGTCGGACCGAACATGACGGCACTCGAGCACCGTTTCGGGTTTGCACCGGATGAATTTCGGTTGTGGGTCACATTGCACGAACTGACCCATCGCGCTCAGTTCACGGGGGTGCCGTGGATGCACGAACACTTCATCGGCCTCGTCAAGCGCACTCTCGAGCTCGCCGAACCAGACCCCGGGCAGCTCCTCGGCGCACTTCGTGACGTTGCACGCGATCGCAGCGCGGCACAGCAACGACTACGCGACGGCGGTCTGGTTGCGATGATCGCAACGACCGAGCAGCGTGGCGTCTTCGACCAGATCGGCGGATTGATGTCGTTGCTCGAGGGACACGGTGACGTCGTGATGGATCGAGCCGGAGCGGATCTCATCCCGTCAGCATCACGATTTTCGCTCGTGCTCGGCGAGCGCCGACGGCAAGCCAACCCGCTGGCGCGACTGGTTCAACGCCTCACCGGTCTGGAGGGCAAGCTCAATCAATACGCAGCGGGCGAACGATTCATCGCGGCGATCGAAGCCGTCGGCGGCGACCGAGCCGTTGACCGTTGCTGGGAACGGGTCGAGAACCTGCCGAGTCTCGATGAGATCCGGTCCCCCGACCTCTGGCTGGACCGGGTCGGGACCGGTCAGACCGTTGGCTGAGGAATCGTCTGTCGACGCGCTGATTGCGTCGGTGTTGAAGCGATGCCCACTGCTTCGCTCCGGCGACACGGTCACGGTTGCGGTGTCAGGCGGTCCGGACTCGATGGCGTTACTTGCTCTCGCCGCTGCGGCCGGCTGCCACGTCACCGTTGTTCATGTCGACCACGGCTTACGCGCCGGGTCAGTCCAAGAAGCGACTCTGGTGGCTCATGCGGCGCAGCGTTTCGGAGCGGCATTCCGCGCTGAGACAGCCGTCGTCGAACCCGGACCGAACTTGGAGGCACGGGCGCGTCGTGCCCGCCGAGGCGTGCTCGGTCCAGGCGTGCTCACCGGTCACACCGCCGACGACCAGGCCGAGACGATGCTGCTCAACTTGCTTCGCGGCGGGGCAGCGGCCGGGATGAGCGGGATGCGGCCAGGCGGGCATCCACTGTTGCAGGTGCGTCGGTCCGAGACGCACGCCCTGTGCGCAGCGCTAGGAATCGAAACCGTCGATGATCCATCCAATCGTTCCCCGGTTCACCTGCGCAATCGGGTCCGCCACGAACTGCTACCGCAGATGGACGAACTGTCGAGACGTGACCTCGTTCCGTTGCTCGTCCGCCAGGCCGACGTGTGGCGAGACGACAACGACTTTCTCGATCACGCTGCAAGCGCAATCGACCCAACGAACGCCATCGCCCTCGCCAGTGCACCTGTCGCGCTCGCAAGACGGGCCGTGCGCCGATGGCTCGCAGCCGAGCACCCGCCCGATCTTGCCACCGTCGAACGGGTGCTGGCGGTCGCCCGCGGCGATGCCCAGGCGTGTGAAACCAACGACGGTCGACGAATCAGTCGCCACCATCAGCGGCTCTCGCTGGATGGCACCTCGCCCCGCTAGCCTGACCCGCCGATGTACCTGTCCGTTTCCTTGTCGATCTCGAGGTGAAGTGATGCCGCCACGTCTACGCGGTAAGTGGGCCCTCGGAATCACACCTCGGAATTTCACCTGGGTGTTGAAGGACAAGCTGGCGGTCTGTGAACGCCCCGGCGGCTACGGCGACAACCACCGCCGGGTCCGTCGCCAAGAAGAAATCATCTGGGTTCGCGAGAACGGGTTCGGAATCCTGATCTCGATCATTCCGGCACCGCACAACTTGCACAACTACGAAGAACTTGGCGTCAACTACCGTCACCGGCCCTTCACCGGCGAGGATCTCGCGGTCTGGTTGAAGTCGTTCTACACCGAACTCAAGGTGCTGCTGGATGCCGGCACCAAGGTGATTGTCCACAACGAAGAAGTCGGCGACCGGATCATCGGCATCATGGGCGGCTACATCCGCTGGAGTGGCCTCGTCGAAGATCCGTCCCAGGCAATCATGATCACCGAGCGAATCGCAGAGCGCCAACTGGATCCGTTCGCCCGCGAAGTTATCCTGATGGCCCACACTCTTCGCTGACAATTCGCCGTACTAATCTCTGGGCATGAGTACGACTCCTCCCAACTGGTACCCCGACCCGGTCAACCGCCATCAACTGCGCTACTGGGACGGCGCCAACTGGACCGAGCACGTCAGCGACAACGGGGTGGCCGGTGTCGATCCTTTGCAGCAGAAGGGTCTCGACCGCCTCGACAGCGCACTCACCGTGGGCAACGAGGGCGATCCAACCAAGATCGCCGCGCAATTGAGCGGTACCGGCTACCGCGGTGCCGGAATCACCGGCCAGGCATTCCAAGGTGGCGGCAACATTTTCAACGAGCCAATTCTGGTGGTCAACCAGAAGGCCAAGCTGATCGAATTGAACAGCCAGTACAGCGTGTTCGACGGTCAGGGCCAGCAACTCGCGGCCGTCAACCAGGTCGGTCAGTCGGCTGCCAAAAAGGTGCTCCGGTTGGTCAGCAACCTCGACCAGTTCCTGACCCACAAGCTGCTGATCAGTGACAACAACGGCCAGCCGTTATTGCAACTGACACGGCCCGGCAAAGTGTTCAAGTCGACGATCATCGTGTCCGACGGTGCCGGCACCGAAATCGGCCGGATCGTTCAGGACAACGTGTTCGGCAAGATCCACTTCAGTCTCGAAGCCGGCGGCAGCAAGCTCGGGTCGATCAACGCCGAGAATTGGCGAGCTTGGAACTTCCGAATCGACGATCACAACGGCACGGAGGTCGCCCGGATCACCAAGACCTTCGAGGGCATCGCCAAGACGCTGTTCACGACCGCCGACAACTACGTGGTCCAATTTCACACTCAGTTGGCCCAGCCACTGTTGTCATTGGTCGTCGCCGCTGCGCTCTCTGTCGACACGGCCCTCAAGCAGGATTCACGCGGCATCGGCGGCTGATTCGGGCGGGCGGTCGACCAGCATCACTCAACCCAACCCGGTCTCCAAACCGGTCAACCGGCACCGCTCACGTCGACGAAGACCGAAGCCGCTTCATCGGTGGCGACGCACACCTGGCCGTTGGCGACCGCTGCAGAGACGGCGAAGGTGGCCTTTTTCGACGCGGCCACAGCACCCACGGCCGCCGCCGGACGGGCCTGTTCGCACGGCCATACGAACACCGAGACGACCGCGCTTGCCCCGATCAAGGTGACATTGAGATTCGCCGATGTCAACGCCGGCGGCAAACCCACGACGCCGGCGACTGCAACCGCCGTCGGGGTGGCGCCAGTCGTTGCCGCAACAGTGGACGTGCCAAGCACACGGACCGGAGCCAGTGCTGCAATCGCTGGCGCGTCTGGCTCCCAAGCGCCATCGACATCGACGACAAGATCGGTGGCAACACTTGAGGAGACGCACAGACCGTTGCCGTTCATCGGAACCACGAGGCTGAACGACGTCACGGATGTATTGATGAACGGCGCATTGACCTCGGTACCGCCGCATGCTGCGATCACCAGGTTTCCCGCCGCCGACGGGTTGACGATGGTGAACGTCGCCGTGACCGCCCTGGCAGACGCCGACGCTGCCAACATCGCTGGCGACAACGTGACCTTCTGAGCGGCCTTCAACCGAACCGAGATCGGGTTGGCCAGTCGGGTGTCGAGTGCCCGAACGGTCGTCAACGGCCGTAGCCCGGCGCCCGTCGCCGAAGCCTGGGCCGTCACGGTCACCTTGACATTCGCAGCCATCCCAGCAGTGACACAGATCTTGCCGGCAACGACCGGAGTCATCGCAGTGGTGATCGCCATTCTCCCCGGCTCGACCGACAGTGTCGTCGTCTGTGGCGCCGTCGCCGAACACGGATGGACGACCACGTTGCCAGCGGCCGACGCGGTGACCGAGACCCTCGCCATGATGGCCGCCGACGACGCGGCCAGGCCAGAGACACCACCCACCGTGATCTGCTTGGTGACGCCTGCGACAAGCGCCGTCGCGCCAGAGCCATTGAACACGACGACTGGCTCGACGAACGTCCAGCGACCGGTTCCAAGCGGATCGGTACTCGCAGGCGGTGTCGTGGGCGGGGCCGGGGTCGTGGCGGGAGTCGTTGCCGGTGTTGTCGGCAGGATCGTCGTCGGCGTTTCGGTCGTCGATTCGGTGGCCGGTATTCGAACGGCGAGCGCGAGTGTGGGCGGCGTGGTCGGCACCGTTGCGGGGATGTCCTGGCCGCCGCTCGGGTTCGGCGGATTCGTCGCGACGGTCGGGATCGTCGTCACCGCACATCCGTCGATCGCCTTGATGCTCGACGTCGGGTTGACGGGGACCCCACCGCCCGGGTGGATCTCGAAGTGGAGGTGCGGCGTTCCGGCATTGCCAGTCTCACCGACGTAGCCGATGATCTGGCCCGCAACGACCTTGTCGCCGACCGCGAGTCCAGGCGGGAAGCCCGAAAAGTGGGCATAGAAGTAATACGTTCCGTCGGACGCGGTGAGCCGCCACCCGTAGCCGGACAGTGAACCAGGCGTGTCCAGATACTGCTTGGTCAGCGTGCCGGCAGCGACGGCGTAAACGTATTGGCCAGCCTTGGCCATGATGTCGACACCTTCATGCAAGCGGCCGCCCGAACGGGGTGCCCCATAGGTATCGATAAACGAACACTTGCCCTGGACTGGGAACGCCCCCAGTGCAAGCAACGGTCCGGGAATCGTCGTCGATGTCGCAACGATCGTTGACGATGTCGTGGTGGTCTCTGCTCCGACCGCCTCCTGCGAACCGACCTCGAAACCGGCAAGGACGGTCACGACGGCGGCGAGGATCAACCCGACCGCGACGGCGACCCGCTGTGGACGTGTGCTCAGGGACGGGCGCGTCGGGGACGACGACGGGCGAACCACATCCACGATTGACTCCCTCCCACCCACTTTGGACACATTCAGGTATCGGCGGAGCGCTCGGGCGCCTTGAGAGATCCGTCTCAAGAATTCGTCATGGGACCGGTCACGGCCTCCGGAACCTCTGCGCTTCGGAGCCACCGCATTGCCTGCGCAGCGGTAACCTTTTGCCTGATGCGCGGGCAACGGGTTCTGGTGAGCGGAATGGGCAGCGAACTGGGCTCGCTCGTCGCATCGGTTCTCGAATCACAGCCCTGGGTCGGCCCCATCGAAGGGATCGACGTCGATCCGCCGAGACGCCGACTCCGCAAGGCCGTATTCCACCGGATCGACCCGAGCAATCGGGCCCGAGTCTTGGAAGTCGTCACCCGGTTCGACCCGCACGTCGTGATTCATGTGTCCGTTTGGGAACCCGATGCCCGGGTCAACACAGCCACCGCTCGGCAATTGACCGAGAGTGCTGCGGTCTCGATACTCGGCGCCGCCGCCGAATGTCCGTCGTTGCAGCACCTCGTGGTGCGAAGTGCCGCCGAGGTGTACGGGCGGGCACGCGGGTCGCTGACCCGTCCGGATGAGTCAGCAGCGGTCGCGCCGACGTCGGAATTCGGTCGGATGGCCGCCCGGCTCGAAGACCACGCGCTGGACGTCGGCACACGAACAGGCGTCACCGTCGGGGCGCTGCGGATGGCGCCAATACTCGGACCGCACGTACCAAGTCCACTCGGTCGCCTCCTGCGCCTGCCGGCAGTTCCGTTCAGCGTGCTCGCCGACCCGCCCTTCGCAGTACTCCGCGATCTCGATGCGGCCCTCGCGCTCGTGGCGGCAGCCAAGGTCGGGCTCTCGCAACCGGTGAATGTCGCCGCTCCCGGAGCCATCACGGCCTGGCAGGCGATTTTGCGCGGCCGACGCCTGCCGATTCCGTTGATCGGTCCGGAGTGGTCCATCGCTCGCACGGTGAGCCATCTCTTTGGTGCCCCAGTGCCAGAACACGTCGTCGAAACGCTTCATCGGGGCAGGTTGATCGACGGCGGGCGGGCCAACGATCTGCTCGGAATTTCTCCAGCAACCAGCACGTCGGATGTCATCGACAGCCTGTACGCGTGGCCATCCGTGATCCATCTGACCGGCGAAGATGCGACCCTCGCCGAAGTGAGCGTCGCCTGATGCCGAGCACCGCCAAAGTCGTCCCGCTCGAGCCTCGCCCGACACCGGCACCGCTCGGCCGCGTGCTCCGAGTGGTCACCAAGCCGGTGTCAATTGTGTGGCCGCGACCGACCGTCGACGAGTGGGGCCGTGACAAGCGACTGATCGAGGTGATATCGCCGCTCGCTCACCTGCGATGGGACGTCAGCGTCGGCGGCCATCAGCAACTACCCAAGGCTGCGGCACTCATCGTCATCAATACGCGGACGATGGCGCTCACACCGCTGTCGACGGCGCTTGCCCTGAGTGAAGCGCTCGGCCGACCGGTGCGCTTCGTCGGCCGCCCCGACAACATTCCATTTGGACCGTTCCTCCGCCGGATCGGTGGATTGCTGGCACTCGCCGACGAGATCGGCGGTGCGCTTCGGGCTGGCGAGATCGTTCTCCTCGGAGCGCAAGGCACCGGCAATCCTCGCCACGCCGGCACGGTCGACCACACACTGGTCGCCGCCGCGATCCGTGAGAATGTGCCAGTTCATGTTGCCGCAACATTGAGTTCGATGTTCAGTCGTGGTGCACGGGTCGAAGTGTCAGCAGCGTTGCGCTCGGGTCGAAATCGCCGTGGCCCACTGGCGGAAGTCGAACTTGCCGAGCACGCCCAGCGACGGCTGCAGGACCTGCTCGATGAGATGGGCGGTACCCGAACCGGGATTCGGTTCGGATGGTTCGGGGAGGGCTGAACGTGACATACGCACGAGCGGCCGATGGCATTCGGCTGCACTACGAGGCAGTCGGACGTCGCAGCGGTCCACCAGTGCTGATGATCCAGGGTCTCGGCACCGACAAGCATGGCTGGGACCTTCAGCGTCTGGCCCTGGCGCCGAAATACCGCACGATCGCGCTCGACAACCGGGGGGCCGGCCGCAGCGACAAGCCGTTCGGAAAGTACTCACTTGAGCAGATGGCCGATGATGCAATCGCCGTGCTCGATCACGCCGGCATCGAATCCGCACACGTCATCGGGGCCTCGATGGGCGGCGCGATCAGCCAGGTCCTCGCCCTCAAATATCCCGAGCGGGTTCGGTCGCTGACGCTCGCGTGCACAGCGTGTCGGCATCATCCGTGGCGGCGGGAGTTACTCAACGAGTGGGCGGCGATGGCCAGCGAGCGCGGGATGGGAGCAATGGCCGGCGAGGCCGCCCGTTGGGTCATTGGGCCCCGATCATTTCGACGCGTCTGGCCCCTCATTGGCTGGTTCGGTCCGTTGGCCTTCGGTCGCCCGGCGCACGCGTTCGTGGCTCAGGTCAGGGCAATTCTCGCCACCGACGACGCGATCGCAGACGAATTGCTGACGCTCGACGTACCAACACTGATCATGGTCGGCAACCAAGACATCCTGACGCCACGCGGCGACGCCGAAGAACTTGCGGAGCGGATCAAGGGTTCGGAACTGGTCGTCATCTCCGGTGCGGCGCACGGCTTGATGATGGAACACGCCTCCACGTTCAACCGTCTCTTGCTCGACTTTCTCGATCGGTGCGTCAAGGCCGAACGAGCCGCACCGTCGGCGGAATCGGCTGCAGCGGGCGGCGCGGCGTCGGCCAGCGCTGCGTCATAGGACCACTGATGAACGCCGTCGTCGTTGTCGTCGGTGCAGGGCTTGCCGGTCTGAGCGCCGCGACCAGCTTGGTCGAGGCAGGACATTCGGTGGTAGTCCTCGACAAGGGCCGGGGCCCGGGGGGACGGATGGCGACCCGACGGATCGGCGCTGCAACATTCGACCACGGCGCTCAGTTCTTCACGGTTCGCAGCGACGAATTTGCTGCCGAGATTCAGCCGCACATCGACAGCGGCTTGGTCTATGAATGGTGCACGGGCTTCACGGCCGTCGGCGACGGCCATCCGCGCTACGCGGTGCGCGGCGGCATGAACGCCCTGGCGAAGCTCGTCGCCGCACCATTGGACGTGCGCTCCAATTCACTTGTCTTCGCCGTGCGCGACGGTGCCAAATTGGCTTGGTCGGTCGGCCTCGACGACGGCACCGCGATCGAAGCCGATGCTGTGATCGTGACGTGCCCCGTTCCGCAGTCGTACTCGTTGGTGATGCCCTCCGGGATCGAATTGCCGGAGACCCTGATTCGCACCGAGTACGACCGCACGATCTCGTTGCTCCTCGGACTGTCCGACGCACCGTTGGTTCCTGAACCCGGCGGCTTGCAGAATCCGACCGACACGCTGAGCTTCGTCGCCGACAATCAGCGCAAGGGCGTCAGCCATGCCGCGGCGCTCACGATCCATGCCAACGCGACGTGGAGCGAAGCGCATTGGGGCGACGACGTTGCCACGGTGACCGATGCGCTGACAGTCGCGGCTGCCGACTTCATCGGCGGCGCAGCGATCATCAACGCCCAAGTCAAGCGCTGGCGTTTCGGTACTCCTCGATCGATCTGGCCCGAGCGATGCTGGACCGCTCCCGTCGGGCGCGGCCCGCTCGTGCTCGCCGGCGATGCCTTCGGTGGGCCAAAAGTTGAGGGTGCGGTGCTCTCGGGCCGAGCCGCCGCCTCGGCCGTGCTCGCGTCCTAGTCCGTTCGGCGGCCTTTGCGGCTGGCACGGAAGACCGCCGCGGTGCGGATCTGTGCCAGAACGCAGTCCGCCGTCTCGTGCGCCGCAGATCATTCGTCGGGGATCGGTTCGACCGCTGTAACGACAGGGATCGTGCTACTGGGGTTGACGTTGTTCGGGATCGAGGTGCTCGGGATCGCGATCGAGGTTGCAGAGCCTGGCAGCAGCGTCGCGGCAACGGTGGTCGGCGTCGGAACCGTTGTCGATGATTCAGTTGGATCCGTATCTGCGCAGACGACCGCGCTGACCTTCTGGGTCGCGACATCGATGATGGTCGTGCTGCCCGGGCCGAAGTTGGTGATGAACTCGGACAACGAACCGGTCTCCTGCTTGCACCGACGATCGACGCTGTTGGCGGTTCGGATCAGCCATCCGTTGTCGAGCCGGACCAGCGTGTCGTCGACAATTTCCACAACCGGAGCCGCATTCACCTTGTAGCCGGGTCTGACCGGAACGATCTCGAACCACACGACTGCGTCGCCAAGTAAGTCGGCAACAACGACGCACCGACCGATCTCTTCGTAGTCAGGACAATTGATCGCGCCGGGTGTTCCCTCGACGATGTGCATCGTCCGCTGCCCGTCGATGATGACGTCGGCCGAGCCGCTGACGACGCCGTCGAGGATGAAGAATCGGGTACCCGGCTGGACCTGATAGATGAATGAGACGAAGTCAACCGTTCGCTCGGGTGGGCCGTTTGCGACGGATTGCTTGCTCGCATCGGCTGGCAAGACCACCTTGAGCAGCAGCGTTAGACCGACCAACGCGGCAAACGCAAACCAGACTCGCCACGAGAAGAACTGCCGCATCGGTGTCGAGCGTACGCGAGCCTGTCCGGCGAACTGCGTCAGCGGTCATTGCCAATCGCACCGCGGGTCGCGCTTGCAAGAGTTTGCAAGGAAAGTGACCGTCAGGCAGGCAGATTCGTTCGCGAAACTTGGTGGGCGGCGGCGTGCATCTTTTCGCCGATCTGGTCGATCACATCGTCGTCGTGGCCGAGGCCGACGAACACCGCTTCGTATGCTCCGGGAGCAAGCGCAATACCCTCGCGCAGCGCCGCTTGGAAGAGCGCTGCATACACGGACTCGTTCGTGGTCTTGGCCTGATCGAAATTGGTCGGCAGATCACCATCGCCGAAGTACATCCCGACCAGCGTGCCGACCACCGGAAACTGCGCTGCAATCCCATTCGACGAACACGCATCGCGCAACACTCCCGACAGTCGTCGGGCACGAGCCATCAACTCCATGTACACGTCGCCGGTCAGTTCGTCGATCGCGGCCAGACCGGCCGCAGTGGCGATCGGGTTACCGGCGAGCGTGCCGGCATGGAAGACCTTGCCGATCGGGGTCATGTTCTCCATCACGTCGGCCCGACCCCCAACCGCTCCGATTGGCAGCCCGCCGCCGATGATCTTGCCGAAGCACGTCAGGTCCGGCGTGATGTCGTACTTCGCCTGAGCGCCGCCTGTTCCAAGTCGGAATCCGGTGATCACCTCGTCGAAGATCAGCAACGCGCCGACCCGGTCGCATTCTGCGCGCAAACCGGCGAGAAAGCCTGGCGCCGGCCCGACGACACCCATATTCGCAGCAACCGGCTCGACAATCACGGCCGCGACCTGATCATCGAGAACCGGTACGACGTTGTAGGGGGCGACGATTGTGTTCGCAACCGTTGCATCGGGAACGCCCGCCGTCCCCGGCAAGCCGAGCGTCGCGATGCCGCTACCGCCGGCCACGAGCAGGGCGTCGGTCGCTCCGTGGAAGTTGCCATCGAACGTCAGGATCCGATCGCGGCCGGTGACGCCACGGGCCAGCCGGATCGCTGTACTGGTTGCCTCGGTGCCGCTGTTCATCAGGCGGACACGCTCACAACTGGGTACCCGCTCGCGGATCGCTTCGGCCAATTTCATCTCTCGCGCCGTTGGCGCTCCGTAGGAAGTGCCGTCGGCCGCTGCGGCGACGATGGCGGCGGTGATCCGGGGATGAGCATGGCCGAGGATGACGGCGCCGTAGCTCTGGACGAGGTCGATGTAACGCTTGCCCTCGACGTCGAACACGTAGGGGCCATCGGCCCGAGCAACGATGTAGGGCGAACCGCCGACGGCTTTGAACGCCCTGATCGACGAGTTGACGCCGCCGGGAATTGCACGACGCGACCGTTCGAAGAGTTCGGTGTTCGACGCAACGCCGGCGCCGGTGCACAGCGTTGGAACGCAGCCCGCCGCGACGCAACGGTCAGTGTCGCAGTACGGGATCATGGCGCACTGACCGAACGAGCAGTGGCAAGGGCGCGTTCTCGCTCTGCGAACCAACGTGTGAAGTAGGTCAGAATCACGTCGGCTCCTGCTCGCTTGACGGCGGTGAGTTGTTCGAGGGCGACGGTGTCGTGATCGATCCAACCGTTGGCCGCGGCAGCTTTGACCATCGCGTACTCGCCACTGACGTGATACGCCGCAACCGGAAGATTCGTGCGCTGGCGGACTGCGACGATCACATCCAGGTACGACAAAGCGGGCTTGACCATCACCATGTCGGCGCCCTGGGCGATGTCTGCGTCGACCTCGACGAGTGCCTCGCGAGCGTTTCGCCAGTCCTGCTGATATCCCTTGCGATCGCCACCATCGGCAATCTGCACGTCGACAGCGTCGCGGAACGGGCCATACAAACCGCTCGCATACTTGGCCGAGTAGGCCAGGATCGCAACCTCGCTGTGGCCGGCAGCATCGAGTGCGCCGCGGATCACGCCGACCTGGCCGTCCATCATCCCGCTCGGAGCAACCACATGGGCGCCAGCATCGGCTTGGGCGACGGCTGCCTTAGCGTAGATCTCGAGCGTCAAGTCGTTGTCGACGTTGCCGTGCTGATCGACGATTCCGCAATGGCCGTGATCGGTGTACTCGTCCACGCACAGATCTGCCATCAGCACCACTTGGTCGCCGAGGCGATCGCGCAATGCTCGCAACGCGACCTGAACGATGCCATCCGGATCGAACGCGCCGGAACCGACTGCGTCCTTGGCGGCCGGTACGCCGAACAGGATGACGGCCTTGACCCCGAGGTCGGCCAGTTCGGTGACCTCGATCAGCAGACTGTCGAGCGTGTGCTGCACGACGCCCGGCAGCGACGTGATCGGGATCGGCGCATCGATGCCTTCCCGCACGAACAACGGGGCAACGAGGTCGTTGACGGACAGGCGAGTCTCGGCCACGAGTTCGCGTAGCGCGCCTGTTCGGCGCAGTCGGCGCGGCCGAGCCGCTGGGAAGTTGGCAACCACGAGTCCCATCGTAGGTGAGCCGCCTCGAACTCACCCCACGGCCGGCACGGAAGTCGCCGACGGCCCCGTGACGGTGAGGCCGAGTCGTTCGGCCCCACCGTCAGTGAGCAGATCGTTAGCCTCCGACGTATTCGAGGACGTACAGGCCAAAGTCGCGATCGCTCGCCAGCACGTAGATGTTGCCGTCCCTCTCGATGATGTCGACACCCCAGAAGTCGTTGCCTCCTTCGTCGATGAAGGCACCAACCTCTACCAGGCCTGCATCGGAGTAGCGCGCCACCCGGAGTCCGGCGGTGTAGTACGAGAAGTACGCCAGGTTCTCCGTCGGGTCAATGGCTACTTCGTGGACGCTCAAGGCCCCGAAGCCGGTGGCGTATGCCGGCTCTTGCGCTTCCGGCACTGTGTAGGTGTCGATCTGCGTGATCGATCCGGGACCTCCGTTCTTCGGTATGTCCGTCTTGAACAGACGTACATAGCCCCAGCCGTCGAATACCGCCTGGATCGTCACGGAGCTGCCCGGCACAGGCGCCGCAGGTGATGCGACCGTACAAGGCGTGGCTGTTGGATTGATGCCGAGGATCTGCAGCCCGGTCGAACGTGGCACGAACACAAACGGAATCGTGCCAGCAGCCAACATCGTCACTCGCGCCTCGCAATCGGGACGGACGTTATTGAAGACGATCCCGGAGCTATAACCGGCGGCGGTGATCGTGTCCAGCTTCTCTTGGAATGAGCAGACGCCTCGCTCGACGAGCGCAACGCCACTCCCCCCAGCGATTGGACCTTCGGTCACCCCGCACGCACGGCCAACGTATGTCGTTCCACCGACAATGGACGTCCCGGGCGCGATCGACGGAACGGCGTTCCCCGAGGTGGCGGTGAATTCGGTGCCTGCGAATGGTCCAGAGTCAATGGTGGCAACGATGCGGTATGGTCCGAAATCCTCGTCTGTGCCGATGAGGTATTTCCCGTTGTTGCTGATCTCGGACTGGTGCGCATTCCCCTCCGGGCTGATCTGGTGCCCACGCGCAAGGCGCTCCTCGTCGAGCGCAGCGAAATCGGACTCGGCGATCAGTGACGCATTGGCCGGGTTCGTGACATCGAGGAGTACATAGCCGCCATCCCAATAGCTCACGTTCATGACGTATCTCTTGCCGATGCGCTGCACCATCATGTCGTGTGAGAACGACGATGTGAGATTGCTCGGAGTCGGCTGACTCACGCCGAACACGGTGTCGAGGTCCAACGTGTCATTGACCATCACCGGGTGGCGTGGGTCCGTGATATCCATGATGTCGACGTCGGCCAACTCTTCGGCGTCGACGAGCGCAACGTAGGTCTTGCCGTCAATGATGTTGTTCCACGCGAATTCCGAGTGTGTCTGGTTGGCCCGCGTCCCCCCGTCGTAGTCGCCAGCGTGAAGAGCAAGTGGCTGGGCGTTGAGTGGATCGGTGACGTCCCACAGCGAGATGCCGCCGGTCTGGCCAGCGGCTGGCGTCACACCCGGGCAACTTTCGTTTTGATGGATCAGGACGTCACCCTTGAACTGCTTGTTGCTGATCCGCAGGACCTGGATACCTTCACCGACGAAGTTGCCGGGACTGGTTGGGATGAACGCATCCGCTACTTCGAACGGGTTCTCAAGGTCGTGGATGTCGACGACATGGACACCGGTGTTCTCGCACGTTGGCGATCGGAACGCGTTGAGGTAGGCATAGTTGCGGAAATGAAAGACGTCAGCGACGCGTCCATCGTTGGTCTGACCCGGCGTCTGATTCGTCACTTCGGCCTTGCCGACTACACGCACATTGTTTTGCACGGCCGGCAGGTGACCCGACGTCAGTCCGTGCTGATGGTGGTCGTCGCCGACAACGACTCCGTCGTCGGCAGAACCGCCACCCGGTTCAGGGTCAGTAGCCGCCACACTGGCGGGAATCGCCATGGCGCAAACCAGCGCAGCGATTGCGGTACATCGAAAGAGTTTCATAATTGCTCCTCGCTCACGTGATGTGTTTTTCCCGCTACTCCGAAAATAGCAGGATTCGTCGGGACCAATTTCCGGGGGCCGGCATCGTTGCGCCACTGCCCCAATCGGACAGACGTGTGCCCTCGGAACCCCTCGAAATCCTTACCGGTTCTTCGCGGGAAGGGGCGTGAGCTCAACCGCGCGCGGATAAACGTTCGTGGATTTTGGAACCGAGATCACCGAGCGAGATCGCAGTGTGCGCGTCGATCATGCAGTGGGCCGCTGTGAGGTCATGGTTTCGGGTCAGCGGGTTCGGGCAGGCAACGGTGTAGAGGCCTGCAGCAACGGCAGCCGTCACGCCCGTCACGCTGTCCTCGAACGCGACCGAACGCATTGGGTCGGCGCCGATCGCGCTGCACGCCTGCAAGAACGGTTCGGGCCAAGGCTTGGGCCGCAAGGCGGTGTCGGACGAAATCACCACGGGCAGTCGGTGCGACAACTCCAGCGCCGCCAAGCGCTCGCGAACCCAAAAGTCGGGCGAGTTCGATGCCACAGCCATCGGGACCCCGGCCGCAGCGGCTTGCTCGATCAGGTCGACGATGCCATCGCGGGCTTGCAACGCATCGACCAAGCTCCGATGGACGGATCTGCGCAACGCAACCGCCGAATCGACGTCGATCGGTCGGCCAGCGGCTTTCTCCAACTCGTCGAGCCAACCAAAGGTTCCTGTCGACGTGCCGATGTACTGCTCGAACCGGCGGGGCTCGTACTCCACACCATGAGCGGCCCACACCGCTCTGATCGCCTCGAACTCAGGCGTCTCGGTGTCGACGATGGTGCCGTCGAGATCGAAGACGATTGCCTCCGGCTGACCGATGATCGACGTCCGGGGACCCACGTTCGACGACGCTACCGGCTAGCGTCCATCGGCGATGGTGGCACAAGCTGAGTTCTCGACGTCTGATGTCGGCGTCGCCCCCGGAGAATCCGAGACGTTCGCTCTCAGCCTGATCAACCTCGGCAACCGCACCGAGACATTCACGCTCGTGCCGTCAGGGCTGCTCGCCGGCTGGGTCCGACTGTCGCCGCCAACCGTCACCCTGTTCGGCGGGTCATCCGAGACCATCACGGTCACGCTGCGTCCGCCGCAATTGTCCACGACACCAGCGGGCCCGGCGCCGCTGACGATCCGGATCATCCCCCAGGACGAACCCGACGATGTCATCATCGCCGAAACGACAGCCGTCATCGGTGCATTCCATGACCGTCGGCTGCACTTGCTGCAGCCGGTCGTGCGCAGCCGCCGACGAGCCGTCTACGAGTTCCTCGTCGAGAACCAGGGGAACTCGCAGGCGAGTTGTCGGCTGCATCTGATCGACGTCAGTCAACGCCTTGACGGCGACTTCGATCCGCCAGCCGTCGGAGTCGAACCAGGGGGCAACAGCCTCGTTCGTCTGAAAATGAAGGCCGTTCGACGCCATTGGCGAAGAGGTTCACGGACACTTCCGTTCTCGATCGAAGCCGACCAGCAGGGTTTCCCGACCGCCGTCGCCCACGCAACGTTCGTCCAGACACCAGCCATCCCCGATCGGCTCGGTCGGCGCCTCATCGCCTTGTTGGCCGTCGCCGGCGCACTCGCCGGCATCTGGTTCGCGCTGCTCAAGCCGCTCACTGAGCGGACAGCCCGCGACGCTGTCGACGACCAGGCAGCAACGGTCGTGATCAACACTGCTCCGGTGAATCCGGATGACCCGGTCTCGACCGCCACCACGCTCGACGCCCCGGATGACAGCGTGGTCGTGCCGGTCTCGGTGCCGTCCGACGACGGTAAGGGCTTCATCAAGCGGTTCTCTGTCGAGGCGCTGCCCGGTCAGTCCGGCACCGCTCAGTTCACGGTCGAGGCCGATACTGAGCTACGCATCACCGACTTCATCCTTCAGAACATCAATGAAGATGGTGGGCAGGCAACGGTCTCGAAGAACGACGAGCCGATTCAACAATGGAATCTCAACACAAGTCTCGACAACATCGACGGACTACAGCTCGGAAGCCCGGTGGTCTTCAATGCGGGTGACACGATCGTGTTCCAAATCGTCTGCGACACCGTCGGAAGTGCTGCAGGAACGTGCATCGTCGGCCTGCTCGTCAGCGGCTCGACCTACCCAGTCGGCTGAGCATCCACGGTTGCCCAGGTCCGCTCGGTAGGGATTGGCGTGGCACGAACGACGCCCTTGGTCCCGCAACGTGCCAAGGGGTGGCACGCGTCGGCACCGAGGGCGTGATTCGTGCCAGACGACGTGCCAGAAGACGGCGTGCCGGAGGACGTCAGAAGCCGCACGGGCTGAGGGGTCGGTCAGCCGCGCTGACGGGGTGAGCGGCGGCGGTCCTGCTGGACGTCGACGACCACGGTCGCGCTGGTGCCGTCGGACGCCTGAGCGACCAGTGTGGCAGCGCCGGGAGATTGGCTGCGCTTCGTGGCGAGGTTGAGCAGGAAGCCACCCTCGTCGTTCGTGGTCACTGTCGCGCTGCGACCGCTGCCATCGCTCCAGCCGATCACGATGTCGGTATTGGCGGGGAATCCACTGCCACCGACGCCAAGGTCTTGTCCAGGCGTCAGCTCAGGGCTGGCCAACAGAGTCGGGACGTAGACACCGTCGCCGCTGAGCAGCACGCTGGTGTATTGACCGAGCGCCGTGGCGAAGCTGAGCGTCGCGGTTCGGCGACCAGGACCGGTCGGACGGAACGACACCTCCACCGGGCAACTCGCTGCGAGCGTCAGTTCTGTACCGCAGGTGCTAGCCGTCACGATGAAATCATCAGGGTTGGCCCCGCTCATCGTTGCCGACATCACAACTGTTGGGGTCACCGACACGTTGGAGACCGTGAAGATCTCGGTGAACTGACTCAGACGACCGACCACCTCGGTGCCGTAGACCGCAAAGCTTGGGTCGGCACCGAGTGACGGTTCGCCACCGGCACCCTTGACCGGAGCGGTCAGGATGATGCCGCCGTATCCCTGCTCGGCGACGGTCAGCGTTGCCGTGATCGGTCCAACGACTGATGGCGTGAAGATGACCTTGATCTCGCAACTCGTACCAGGCTTGACCGGCGCCTGATCGGTGACACATGAACCACCGGAGATCACGAAGTCGGGGTTGTCGAGATTGATCTCCTTGGGCGTGAATGAACCAGGCCCGGCATTGACCACGTACACACGCCACTCCGGCCCGGGAACCGAGACAAGAACGGTGCCGATGTCGAGCGAGGCGATCGACAACACCGGCGCGTAGGTCGCCGCGACGATGTGGCGACCGACCAGGCCGGGGTCGCCCAGCAGTTCACCTGCGACAAGAGAATCCGCCACCAGCACACGTCCGTTGGCCGAGATATGGGGGTTTCCGTGCGCGCCCGGCGCCGGCGTCAGGCCGTCAAAGGCCCGCCGCAACTGATTGCCGTTTGCAAGGTCCGCGATGACGAGATCGCCGTCGCCCAGTGCCCCACCGCCAGGCGTTTGGACCTGCAGCAGGTTCGATGCCTGCGTCGCAAACGCCACGGAAATACCATCGGCTGACAACGCCGGCGCGAACGACGCTCCATTACCGATCATGATCGCAGACCCGCCGTCGCCGGGGGCCCGGGTGATGAGCGTCAGAGACGTGAGCCCGGCCTCGTCGTTGATCCCGTTGAGATCCGGATCACGGTCGACGACGTAGATCTGCGCTGGACAGGCTGCTCCGCATTGCCGCAGTGACTCGGCGTTGATCAGGTCACTCGCAGCCGAGGAGAACGCGATGATTCTCCCGTCCGCTGACACTGTTGGATCGAACGAACTGGCGTTGCCGCCGTCGGTCGAGTTAGTCGAAATCATTTCGACCGCAGTGAACGGGTCGAGGTCGTTGCGGTTCCAGGCAAAAATCTGAGTCGCGACGGTGGTCGCCGCGCCGACAGGTGTCACCCAGTCCGAAACCGCATCGTCTGCTGTTGCGTCCGATGTGAAAACCAGCGTGGACCCATCAGCCGAGAGCGCGGGACTGACCTGTCCAACGTAGGTGACGCTGTTCAGCGCCAATTCCGATGGGAGACCGGGGGCCTCAGTGATGCGTCCAGCATCGTCGACTGGAATCGTGAGATCGACGACATCGATCGCAGCAGCGGGGTCGATGACGTCGTCACTGCCAGAGAGTGACTCGAACGGTCGGACATAGGCAATCACCGAACCGCTGCTCGAAACTGCGGCCAGTTGATCAGGGTCGACATCGTTGCGGGCCTGGGCCTGACCGTCGGCATTGAGGTATGTGGACACGATTGCCCAGTCGCCGACCTTGCCATCACAAGACGGCAGCGTGGTGCGGTAGACATCCCAGCGCAGACCCTCGTCGTCATCGCGGAACAGGTCGTAAGCGGTCTCGGTCGTGACGACCACTGTGCAACCGTCGGCAGCGATCACCGGGTTCACGCTGTTGCCAAGGCGGGTGCCTTCCTTCGGCAGAGTCAGTTCGGTGATTTCACCGGTGAATCGGTCGCTCAACCAAACGCTACTGACACGGTCGTCAGTCTCGGTAGCGGACTGGCCGGGAGCGCTGGTGAAGGCGACGAAACGGCCGTTGCCCGAGACCGATGGATTGGTCGCAACTGCAGGGGCAACCAAGAACAGGGGACTTGCGAGCGGCACAGCAGCAGGAATGGTGTCAGCGGTGACTGGCGCCAGCCCGGCAGAGGAACCAAGGGTCGCTGCCGCAACAATTGCAAAACCCGCGGCGAAGCCCCAGCGTCGTCCGACCGGCTCAACTGGCCTGTCCCCTGCTGAAATTTCTCGTGCTGCCATCTGAGTCTTTGTACGTCCTGCCTGCGTATTCGGTTCGACCTGAACCCGTCGTGGACGTCCGGGCGATCCTAGTCCGAATCCCCGAGATGCGTCAGCAGGCATGTCACTAGCCCACTGAGTGAGTGATCGGCTGCGACAGCGTCCACCTTGAGGCCAATTTCGTCGGCGATCGCGGCCGTCGAGGGGCCGATCGCGATCACAATCGGTGGTGTCGATGATCCGAATACCTGCATCCACGAACGCACTGCCGACCCACTCGCGAAAAGTACGGCATCCGCTGCGAGCGCACCGAGTAATTGACCAGGAGAAGGGCGGACCGATTGCGTCCGATAGGCAACGACGACGTCCACCTGCCAGCCCTTTGCGGCGAGGCCGTCAGCAAGTACTGCGCTTGCGGATTCGGCCTGGGCGATCAGAACGCGGCCAGCCCCGTCTCCGTCAGGGAAGAGTTCGACGAGGGCCTCCGCCGTCTGCCGACTGGGAATCAGGTCCACTTCGAAGCCGGACTCCGACCGCATCACAGCTGCTGTCGCCGTACCAACCGCGGCCAGCCGAGGTCGATCTGCTCCGAGCGCCAGGATTCCGGGACCCACCCGACGCGCGCCGTTGGCAGATGTGACTGCAAGCCAGTCGTAGCGCGCCAATTGACCGAGTGCTGCTCGTAGTTCCTGCCCGCCATCGACCGGCTCGACGATCTCGATCAACGGAATGACCACTGTCTGGGCGCCAAGCGCCGTGAGCCGTTCGACGAGTTCGTCGGACTGATCTGCGGCGCGAGTGACAACCACCCGGCGACCGGCGAGCGACGGGCGAACGACGTTCGGCTCCGACATCACCCTCGGCCGTTCAACGTCGGATCTCGGCGTGCAGAGCGCGGGCGGTTTCGATCGCGGTTTCGTTCCAACGCTGACCGAGCCGAACCGTGGTCTGCAGAACGCGTCCGTTGTCGTCGGCCAGAAACGCCGTCAGTTGGCCGTCGCTGACGAATGCCCCGATCGGCAGCGAGCAACCAGACCCCAGTTCGGCAAGAAACGCTCGCTCGGCAACGACGGCCCGGCGAGTGTCGACGTGATCGATCAATGCGACCGAAGCCTCTGTCTCAGCATCGTCGGACCGGCACTCGACCGCCACACATCCCTGGCCGACAGCGGGCACCATCACGTCCGAAGCAATGACCTCGGCGATCAATTCGGTCAGCCCCAAAATATGCAGTGCGGCCACCGCCATCACGATCGCACCGTCGACTGGCACTTTCGTCAAGCGGGTCTGGATATTGCCACGCAGTTCCACAAAGTTGAGGTCGGGTCGCACCGTCCGCAATTGCGCCCGGCGACGCACAGATCCTGTTGCGACAGTCGCTCCGAGGCGAAGACCATCGAGAGTCGAACCAACGAGTGCGTCACGCGGATCGCGACGTTCGGTGAACGCGGCAATGGTCAAGCCGTCCGCGACCGAGGATGGCAAGTCCTTGGCACTGTGCACCGCAATGTCGGCTCGGCCGTCGAGAACTGCTCGCTGGACCTCCTTGACGAACACGCCCTGTCCGCCAATCGTGTGGAGCGGCACGTCTTGACGTTGGTCGCCAAGGGTGTCGACGAACACCAACTCGGTGTGCACGGCAGGATTTGCGCGCTCGATCGCTGCACCGACGAACTCGGCCTGGGTGCGTGCTTGAGCGCTGGAACGGGTGGCGATCTTCAACGATCGCGTCGCTCTCCCAGCGTCGACTGGATTCAGGCCCATCGATGTGTGCGTCAGGAAAGATCGAACAGGTCGCGCAACGCTGCTGCGTTGCGCTCGCCGCTCGGCGTGCCGACATCATCTTTCAGGCGCACGCTCGGCGAATGGAGCAACTTGGCGACGATGCCCTTCGTGACCGCTTCGACCGCTGCGCGTTGGGCGGGGTCGAGGCTGGCGAGACGCGCCGCAAACCGATCGAGTTCGGCCTGGCGGATACCATCGGCATGTTGATGCAGTTGAGCCACGAGCGGGGCCGCCTGGCGTGAAGTGACATCGACTTGGAATCGCTCGACTTCTTCAGCGACGATTCGGCGGACAGATTCGGCCTCACCCGACCGCTTCTCGATTCCCTTCGCAGCCCACTCGCGGAGATGGTCGAGGTTGAGCACCGTGACCCCTGGCAACGCCTCCACTGACGGATCAACATCGCGAGGAACGGCGATATCGACGACCAACAGCGGGGTGTCCACCTCGTCTCGGGCAAAGGCAACCGTCTCGTGATCGATCAGTACGGTGCCGGAACCGGTACACGTGAGCAACACGTCGGCACGACTGATTGCCGAGGGCAATTTTCCGAATGGGACGACTCTGCCGCCGACTCGATCCGCAAGCTGTTGAGCCCTCGTCTCAGTGCGATTCGTGACGCTGATCTCGGCCGCTCCGGCGGCGAGCAGCGAGACCGCAACGCCTTCGCCCATCTCTCCAGCACCGACGACCAACACTCGCTTGCCGTGCAATTCGCCGAGATACTCGCGTGCCATCTCGACTGCCGCGTGACTGACGCTGGCGGTGCCACGCGAAATCGACGTATCGGTGCGGGCCCGCTTACCGGTTTCGATCGCGTGGCGAAACAGCAGGTTCAACGTGGACTTCGAGCCACCTTCACGCTGGGACAATTCCCACGCCGCACGAACCTGGCCGAGGATCTCGTGTTCGCCGAGCACGGCTGAATCGAGACCTGCGGCAACTTCGAACAGGTGCGAGACGGCACCTTCGTCGTGCTGGCTGTACAGGTGCGGGTGCAACTGATCAGGGGCCAGGCCGCCAAGTTCGCAGAAGAAATCCCTGATGTCCGCATACGCGCCGTGGAATCTCTCGGCAACGGCGTAGACCTCGGTGCGGTTGCACGTGCTGAGCACCACTACCTCACGGATGTTCGCCCGCCCGTTGAGGCCGCCAATGGCCTTCGGCAACGATTCGACCGACACGGCGACGCGCTCAAGAAGCGCAAGCGGCCCTGTTCGATGATTCACGCCGATGACGACGATGGACACGTTCTGCCTTGACCTTTCCGACCCCGACTCTGTCGGCATCCGATTCCGAAATTCTAAGCGCTCGCTCCGCGACCATTGTCATTTGACCCGAACGCCTGGAGACCAACTGGCGTTCGACGTTGCTCGTAATAACTGAGGATCTGCAATTCGACCGCGAGGTCAACCTTACGGACGATGATCCCGATCGGCACGTTGAGAACGACAGGCGCAAAGTTGAGGATACTGGTGCATCCGGCACGAACCAGTCGGTCAGCGGCATCTTGAGCGGCCGCCGGCGGGGTCGCGACGACCCCGATACTGACCCGCCGGGATTGCACGATCTGAGGCAGGTCGTCGATGTGGCGGACACGAACCCCCCCGATGACGCTGCCAACCTTGGCCTGCTCGATGTCGACCACTCCGGCCACCGGAAATCCGCGCTCACCGAATCCGCCGTAGCCAGCGAGGGCTTGGCCGAGGTTGCCTGCGCCGACGATCACGACCGGCCAATCGTGAGTCAGCCCGAGTTCGCGACGGATCTGATAGACGAGAAACGCGACCTCGTAGCCCACGCCGCGCGTTCCATAGCTGCCGAGATACGAGAGGTCTTTGCGAACCTTGGCGGCATTGACGCCAGCCAGTTCGGCGAGACCTTCGCTGCTGATGCTTTCGACATTGTCATTGGCTTGCTCGATCAAAATCCGCAGATACACGGGCAACCGGGCCACGGTGGCCTCTGGGATTCGCCGGCGGACTCGTTCAACGGGCATACAACTTGAACCCTATGCGCATGTGCGCACATTCACAAAGCTGCTACGCCCCTACATCAGTGAACGGCGGAGCAGCTTGCCGCTGACGTTGCGGGGCAACTCGATGCTGAAGATGATCTTGGACGGACACTTGTATCGGGCGAGTTCATCGAGGCAATGCTGAATCAACGCGTCCTCATCGAGGCGAACACCCGGCTTGGCGACGACGAACGCCTTGACGGCTTCGCCGGTCTGTGGATGCGGCACGCCGATCACGCCCACCTCGGCGACGCCGGGATGATCGCTGAGGACGTCCTCGACCTCTTTCGGATAGACGTTGAAGCCACTGACGATGATCAGGTCTTTGGCGCGGTCGATCAGGTAGAGAAACCCGTCGCCATCGGTGATCGCGATGTCGCCGGTGCGCAACCAACCATCGGTGGTCAGGACGCGGGCGGTGGCTTCGGGGTCGTCGAGGTAGCCCTTGAACACGTTCGGGCCCTTGACCCAGATCTCGCCGGCATCCCCGTCGAGCACGTCGTCTCCGGACTCGTCGACAAGGCGCACCTGAATGCCGTCGAGCACTCTGCCGACGGAACCGATCCGATACTGCCCGTCGCGCGACGACGTGACGACCGGGGAAGCCTCGGTCAATCCGTAACCCTCCGCCAACTTGACACCGAACCGCGAATCCATCCGTCGGAGCGCTTCTTCTGGCATCTTTGCGGCACCGGTCGATGCGACTCGAACGGATGCGAACGAGTCGGCCGGCGCGTCGTCGAAGGAAGCGAAAGCGATCCACATCGGCGGCGCGCCAGGCATGATCGTGATCTGCCGCTCGCGGATGGTGTCGAGAGCCGTCGACGGATCGAACCGCTGGACCAATACAACGGTCGCGCCGACGTAGAACGAGATACCGAGCACGACGTTGAGTCCGAAGATGTGGAACATCGGAAGTACGCCGTAGACGACGTCGTCGGCCATCGTGGCGGTTTCGGCCCGGACGGCCTGCTCGATGTTGGATATCAGGTTGCCGTGGCTCAACATGGCCGCCCGAGGGGATCCAGCGGTGCCGCTCGTGAAGATGAGCACCGCAAGATGGTCGGGGTCGACGTCGACAATTGGGGTCGGTTCTGCTGTGACCAACTGATCCAGCGAGGTCGCACCGTCCATCTCACCCTCGGCGGCAATGACGTGGCGAAGGCTGGGGGCGGCCGCTCGATCCACGTTATTCCAGGACGGCAACGCGCTCGGTCCAACTACCACGGCGACTGCGCCCACTGCGACAAGTTCACGCTCGATCTCTGCCGCTGGACTGGTGGGATTGAGGGGCACCGCAACGGCGCCGACTCCGAGAACCGCCAAGTACGACACGACGAACAGGCGATTGTTGGCGACCAGCAGGGCGACGTGATCGCCGTCGCCGATACCCATCGCCGTCAGCCCGCCGCGCGCCCCAGCGATCTGGTCGCGGAGAGTGCCATAGGTGGTCTCACGGCCACGGCTGATCAACGCGACCTTGTCCGCCGGATGCGGCTCGATGATGTTGGCAAGATTCAAGTCAGCCTCCCCCGGCTGGCGATGTTAGCGCTGGTGCGCAACCACGCCTCGATTGTCGGTCGATCCCTACAACCGAAGCAGCGACAGAGTGCCAGCGACAAGAATCAACGCCAGAAGAAGCGCAAGGGCGAGCGTGGTAGCTGGACGCATAGTCGCAGACGCTAGCGGCTGATCCGCAAGTTGACCGGGCTGCTGACGGGAGTGCTCGCCGGGCCAGATTCGAATCCGGGGTTCTCATCGGCGATCGCCTGGAGGACAACTTGATCGCTGGGGCCAATCTGTAACTCGTCAGCAGCTGACCGGCGCTCGATGGCCAGCGCGATCATTCCGTAGCTGTCCGTCAGCAACGCGACGGATCCGGTGCCCAACTGGGCGAAGTCCTCGCAGCGCCTGCCGACCCGAGTGATCGGCGATCCGGTGAGTTCGCCGACCAGAACGCGGACATGCTCACCGAGGTGAACGACCTCGTCCGGACCGACGTTCAGCTGACAATTGCCGTATCGATCCACCCACAAAACCTCGGTAACGAGCGAGCCATCTTCATCACGTGGAAGGGGGACCGTCCCGGGCAGCAACAGCGCTGGATCAATGGGGTCGCCGAGGTCGTAGAGGTCGACGCCGTTGCAGAGGTGGGCGGCAGCCGGCGCCATGATGTCCCGACCAGCAAAGATCGCACCTGGCGCAGCGAGCTGGAACTCGATGTTCGTCAGCACAATTGCCCGACCGGCACCTCCCGCCATCGCAACCGCCGATGCGATCAGGCCGTTGTCCGGGCCGATCAGCACCCCCTCGCCATCGGCAACCTCCACCGCGACACACCGACGATCACTCCCCGCCGCTGCGTCCACCACGGCCAGCACAACACCGGAGGGAACGTAGGAGATGCATCGCGCCAACGCGAGTGATCCCGCGCGAATATCGAAGGCCGGGATCTGATGGGTGAGATCGATGACGGTGACGTGGTCGGCGATGTCGCGGATGACGCTCTTGACGACTCCGACGAACTCGTCGACCGTTCCGAAGTCGGACAGAAACGAGATGGTCTCATAGCGGCGGCCCATACCCGCGACACGCTAAGCCCCAATCGGCCGAACGAGCCAACGGATGCCAGAACAGTTACGGAAACGACGAGGGCTGGTGTCAACCCCCCGATGACACCAGCCCCTGTCGGCGCAGCCCGTGAAGGGCGCGACTTCCGTTTGCTTTCGCAAGCGGAGGCCAACTCGACCTCGTGGAAACACAATAGGCACAAAGCACGCTGGGAGAAAAGAGTCACACCGAGAAATCTTTTTCTTTGATCAGGATGTGGACTTGCCGAGCTCGCGACTGCGTTCCGTTGCAGCGATCACCGCTGACTGCAGTGCGGCGCGTACAGCGTGGTCCTCGAGAACCTTGAGCCCCGCCGCAGTCGTTCCGCCCGGCGACGTCACCATCGCCCGAAGCGATGCGGGATCTCCGCGTTCGCTCATCATTGCTGCAGAACCGAGGAATAATTGGGTGACGAATGCCTGTGCCATCGGCCGGGCCAGACCTGCCAAGACACCCGCATCGACCAGGGCCTCGGCGATCATGAACAGGTAGGCGGGCCCACTGCCGATCAATCCGGTCACCGCATCGAGTTGGTACTCGGGAACGACCTCGACCGTGCCCACCGACGACAGGATCTCGACGGCCCAGGCAACGTCAGCTGCATCGGCAGTGTGTCCGGCGCTGAGGCCCGCCGCGCCATAGCCAACGAGAGCCGGCGTGTTCGGCATCACACGAATCACAGCGACGCCTGGGCCGGCTGCGTCTTCGAGAGTCGCGATCGAAATACCCGCAGCAATCGAAACGATTCGCCTCGCCCCCCGAGCGGAAGCAGCGGCGGCGGCGTGGGCCGCATCACCTGGCTTGACGGCCAGGATCGCTGCGTTGCAGAACGGGATGTCAGTCGAGATGTTGACCCCTGCGAAACGAACTGCCAGCACCTCACGCTGGGCAGCGGACACCTCCACGATCGTCAGTTGATCCGGTGCAATCCACCCCGATGACAGCAGGCCGCCGGCAAGGGCGGCGCCCATGTTCCCACCACCGATGATCGCCAGATCGACGGATGCCGCGATTCCGGGATCGGTATCAGCATCGGAGTCGGATTCGGAGTCAGGTCTCATCGGCGACACGCTAATTGGGAGCGTCGGTGCGGGTTCACGATCTTCCCCGATCTCACCCGCACCGACTCCCTACTGAGTGCTTCGAGATGTTCAAAATGGAAAACAAATCTGGATTCAGCTGACGATCTGGGCCGCCCGAAGGGCAGCAACAGATTCGGCGCTGTGGCCGAGTTCGGCGAGCAATTGGTCGGTGTGTTCGCCGAGCGTCGGCGCACCGGCGCCGACATGGGCGGGTGTCGCCGCGAATCGGGCAGGGTGGCGGGGCTGACGAAGTCGCCCTGCGGTTGGATGGACTGAGTCCTCGAGCATTCCGATGGCCATCACGTGAGCGTCGTTGGCGAGGTTCGCTGCCGACAGAACCTGCCCACACGGAACTCTGTGCGCCTCGAACCTTGCCATCGCCTCCGCCGTCGTCATCGTCGCTGCTGCCGCGAGGCATCGGGCCATGATCTCGTTCATGACGTCACGATTCACCCGACGATTTGCAAGTCCGGCAACCCGCGGGTCGTCGTAGCCGTCGACGCCCATCGCCTGACACATACCCACGAAGTCGGCATCCGATGTCGGCGTGGAGATGCCCCAACCATCGAGAAACCGCAACGGCTTCACGGCCGACGTGAAGCTGGACGGCAGCGTGCCGTCGGCGTCGAGCATCACCTCGTTTCCTGCTGCGTCGGCCCAGAGGAACGAGACGACGGAATCGAGCATCGACAACTCGACGTGCTGTCCACCATCGCCGCGCTCGCGGGCGAAGAGTGCGGCGGTGATCGCCTGAACGGCATACATCGCAGTGATCTTGTCGGCCGCGACCTGATTGAGGAACCGCGGCTCGCCAGTCTCGGGATCGGCCTGGTTGGCGCCGATGCCGCCGTAGGCCTGGATGACGGTGTCGTACGCGCCCTTCGATGCATAGGGTCCGGTCGGTCCGAAACCGGACAATGACACGTAGATCAAGTCCTCGTGACCGCTGCGCATCACCTCTGGCCCGAGGCCGAGGCGGTCCATCACGCCGGGCCGGAAGTTCTGGATCACGACGTCCGCGTCGGCGACGAGTGCGGCCGCAATTTCCCGGCCCTGTGCTGAATCGAGGTCGATCGCAATCGACCGTTTCCCTCGGTTGCAGGTCTGGAACAGTGCCGACATCCCATTGACCGACACGCCGATCCAGCGCGCGATGTCTCCGTAGCCGGGCCGTTCGACTTTCACGACCGAAGCCCCCTGGTCTGCGAGCAGCGCGGCCGCGTAGGGTCCGGTGAGGGCAATCGAGAAGTCGACGATCCGTATTCCCCGCATCGGTCCGGTGTGCGCTGCGTTGCCAGTCGGTTCGTTCGGCGGTTGGTTCAGCGGTTGGTTCATGGGGCGAACTCCTTCTGCGAACGGGGTCGTCCGCCGGGCCCGCTGTACGCGAGTCCGTGGCCGGGCTTCGTCGGCCAGTCGATTGTTGGAATCTCCGACACGCTTTGCTTCCATGCCGCGATAAGCGCATCCTCGCTCGGATAGTCGAAGGGATCGGTCAGAACCTTCTCTTCGGTTCCGCTATCGAGGGGTGGATGCTCGACGAGCCACCTCGCCGTTGATCGCACGGCGGTTCGCGCGGGGACGAGATCTCGATAGCCGAGATCATTCGTGATCCGCGACAGATCGAGAACCCGATGGCTGGTCGACGGTTGAGTCAGCATCGGCCAAGCAGGCAGCGCCCATTCGAACGGCATCGAGACGATCTCGATCTCGTGATCCAATTCGTCGCAGATCAACTCGATCACCTGTCCGATGGTGAGGACCTCGGCATCGCCCACGTTGTACAGATTTCCTTGTGCAGCATCAGGTTGGGCGACGGCAAGCAGAACGGCGTGGGCGAGATTCTCGGTATAGCCGTGGTGATGCAGAGTGAGGCCGCCGTCGGCGACGACGATCTGGCGTCGACCGTCGAGTATCCGTCTGACCACGCACCACTCCCGGGGAGCCAGTTGATGAGGTCCGTACACGTACGGATAACGAAAGTGGGTCGCTGTTGGGTGATGGGCGAACACCGCCTCCTCGGTACGAGCGATGCGATAGCCCTTCTCGTCCTCACCCGGCGCCCGCACGGTCGGACCGTCCTCCCCGATCGGAACGGGTACCCCCACAGGTTCGTACAACCACGGATTCATCCAGCCTCGATGGGCAGGCACGCCGCCGATGCTCAGGAATCGTTCCGTTCGCCCAACCATTGCCTCGGCAATGCGGCGCAGCCGGCCGTACATCACGATCGTCACCTCGAAGCGTCGACCGTCGACTGCGTCTGAGAACGAGGCCGCATCGTAAGGGTCCGCATGAAGATGGACGACCTCGGTCGGCGTCATCGGGTTCTCGTGGAGGCCGCGGTGCAGGATCGTGACACGGTGCCCGGCCGCGACAAGACCACTGACCAACGGCAGCCCGGTCGGCCCGGTTCCACCCACGACCAAGATGTCGCTCACGTCGACAGCCCCACGGCCGCATTCCCCATGCCGGGCGACAGTAGTGCCGGCTCTTGGATATGGCTCAGCCGTAGCGGCTGGCGAAGCCGATCCGGAGCAGGGCTTGAAAGACCTGCTCGGTCGTCGCGTAGAGCGATCCGATCACTCGGTCGAGTTCGTCCTCGGTCAACACGGCGTTCGGCAGATCCCCGCGGAGGAAGACCGCATCCTCGATCCCGATTGCGAAGTGATGCCCCACCAGACTCTGGTTACGCCGCAGGAGGTTCTCATACAGCAACTCGGCGTTCTCTTCCGGGGCTGGCATCACGTACGCCTCATACCGCAATGTGCGTTGACCGAGGGTCAGCCAGACGGTGATGAATTCCTTCTCGTCGCCGCGCATCCGGATGTACCAGCGGGGCTCTTCGCCATCCCCGCGATCGATGGCGGCGATGGCCGGATTCGATTCGGCGAAACCGGCAAGCCAGCCGTCGATCTGTGCTTCGATCGCTGACAGCGCGTCTGGGCCGTGCAGGTCACTCATCGAGTCACGAGCAGGCGACGAGTTCGTGCACGCCGAGATCCGCGTACACCCGACGAAGTCGAGCGGCCGCAAAGCTCCACGTATAGCGCCGAGCGCGCTGGGCGGCACGGACGCTCATCGAGGTCGCAAGGACCTGGTCACCCAAAATCCGAGCAATGCGATCAGCGAATACTGACGGATCGCGGCCCGAAACGAGGTATCCGGTTTCGCCATCGTCGACCAGCGTTAGCAGCCCACCAACGGCGCTCGCGACGACGGGAATTCCGCACGCTGCCGCCTCGAGGGCCACGAGTCCGAAGCTCTCGCTGCGGCTCGGTACCACCACGACGTCGGCGGCGCGGTAGTAGGTGGACAGGATGTGGTGCGGCTGCGGCTCGACGAATCGAACCTGGTCACGGACGCCGA
>JANOQU010000198.1:0-1662 GCA_031422355.1 Actinomycetes bacterium | reverse complement strand
GTGTTCGCCGCTGGGACCGTGCCGACGGTCTTGCGCATCACCGAATCGGTCACCTACCCGAGCGGCACAATCCACCTCACCTACGACACCGCCGGGTTGCCGAGCTACGCCACGCTCGGCGAGTAGGCACGGTGTGCTCCGTAGCACTCAGCGCTACGTCGGGAACTGCACACCAGGTGTGCACGGTAAGGCAGGCTGTGGCAATGGCGCTTGCATCGTCCGGATTCTCGTGGACGCCGTCACCCGCACGAGGCGACCGTGTCGTTCTACTGGGGTGAACGTGGCGACTGAGACGCTCGAGTCGGCGTACCGGCGCCATTCGGGGGAGTTGATCCGTTACGCGACGGTGCTCGTCGGCCCGGACGATGCCTCGGACGTGGTCACGGATGCAATGGTGAGGGTGTTCGCATCGGACGCTCCGACGGTCGCCAACCTTCGTGCGTTCCTGTTCCGTGCGGTACACCACAGCGCCGTCGATCATCAGCGCGCGGGTTCTCGACGCCGCCGCCGCGAAGCGTCGTATCACGCCCAAGGTCGCGAGGAGACGGTCGATCCGGTGGCTGCGGATTCTCGCGCCGCGCTAGGCATGCTCAGCGTGCAGCAGCGCACCGTGGTGTTCCTGGCGTACTGGGCCGACTTGACGCCAGCCGACATTGCCGCAGTGCTCGATGTGAGCGAAGGAACAGTCCGCAAGCAACTCGCCCGAGCCAGGGCCCGACTCCGCAAGGTTCTCGATGCCTGATCCAGTCGATCCCGACCGTCAATCCGGGGGTGAATTCGATCGGGCTATCGCGCAGCTCATCGAGGACGCAGGGGCGGATGCGCCGCAGCCTCCGGACATTTCGGCGTTCGCGCAGCCGAGCGCGCCGGCTTCGGCGGATCGAGCCGGAACTCGGCGCCTTGCACTGGCGGGCGCCGTAATGCTGTCTGTCGGTGTCGTCGCAGGGTTGGTGTTTGTTGCGTCGCATCGCGACGATGGGGATAATACGGTGCGGCCAGTCGACAGTTCACCGTTGCGCACTGTGGCCGCGACGCCCACAACGGCTCCAGTGGCACCGACGGAGTCGACCGTTCCGGAACCCAGCGCGCCGGAGCCCAGTGCGTCGGCGTCGAGCGCTACAGCCTCGAGCGAGACGCCGACTCCGTCGACGACCGTCGTGCAAGCTCCGGCGGCGTCAGCAATAACCCGGCCGGTGATTGACCCTGCGACGTGCAACGTCGTGTCAGCGAGGGAGACGTTCACGGAGGGGCTCACGCTGTTTGCCCAGCCGAGCACGAACCCCGTCCCGATCCAAGTCATCGTAGATCCAGTCGATGGTCTCGTCGGTCCGTTCGGACTCGTGCAGCGATTCTTCGGTGACGATCGCAGGCCGACCGGAGATGAGGAAGTGGATATCGACGGGACCACGTTCTGGATTCGAGTTGGCGACAACGGCAATGGTTCTGCCGAGTGGACTCTCGGCGACGGAAGCTTCGGATACGTACGATCGCGCGGCCTTGACCGTGCCGCACTCGTGGATCTTGTCGGCGGACTCCAGCCGCGACCTGCGACTGACTCGATCCCCGGCTTCGACTATTCGCCTGCCGCAGATGGTCTGGAGTTGCTCCACGAGCAAATGAACACCGACGTTGGCGGCGAGGTCGGTAGCTCCGAGTGCGTCG
>JANOQU010000197.1:0-2367 GCA_031422355.1 Actinomycetes bacterium | reverse complement strand
CGCCAGCCAACTTTTGCCCGTTCCGGCCGGGCCAAGTCCGAATGTGATGATGTTTTCCCGGATCGCATCGATGTATCGCTTCTGACCAGCGGTTTTCGGCCTGATGGAGCGGCCCTTGGTTGCGCGCAGAATGTCGTCCGTCAGTACTCGGCTCGGGGACTCATGCTGTTGCACCATGTCGATCGAACGTGTGACCATCGCAGCGTCGAGGTGCTGCCCGCGTTGCAACACGAGCACCAACTCTTCGAACAGTTTGCCGACGTCGTCGGCACCTTGGCCGTGCAGGGTGATCTCATTGCCGCGGACGCTCACGCCGACGGCAGGGAATGCGACCTCAATTTGACGCACGTAGGCATCGCGAGGTCCAACGAGGGACGCCATCAGATGTGCGCCGGGTACGACGACCGTGACTTCAGAACCAACAACTGTCATGGATGACGGGTCATCGAACCCGGACGATCGCTGGATTCAACGTGGCGGCTGCACTCACTCGGCCTAGGGTAGCGCCGCCTGCTCCTCGCCTGGGTATTTCTCACTCTTTGCGGTCATATTGCCACTCAGGTATAGATTTCTGTACACAACTAGCGTATGGTGCGAGGGAATGAAGGTGGGAGATCGAGCTCGAGCCTGGCGTTTTCCGATTGTGGCTGGATTCGTCGCGCTCGTCGCGATGCTCTCGGGCTCACCTACTGGGCTGGCCGTATGTGCCGCCTTGGTTGCGCTCGTCACAGTTCCAGTTGCATGTGTATCGAGACGAAAACGGCTGATCACGATGCGCGAGACAGTGTGTCTGGCGATGTTCGGCGTCTGTAATGCCGTGTCGGTCATGCTGCGTTGGGCGACCGCAGAACACGACCGAGCCAAGGTCTGGTCCGAAGCAACGACGTTGCTTTCCGCACTCATGGTCATCACGGCAGTCGGCGTGATCGCGCGTCAACGTCGAGGTCGTGACTTCTGGGGAATCGTTGCCGATGGTGCGATCGTCGCGCTCGGCAGTTGGATGCTGGCCTGGGTGATGATGGTGCGGCCCGCTCTCGACCGATTCGACCACGATCCATGGTTGGCGATTGCCCAAAGCGCGTTCCAACCGTTGGGTGCGATCGTGTTGTTCCTGCTGATCATGGTGGTGTTCGCAGATTCAGAGCGAACCCACGCAATGTGGTGTGTGAGCGCTGCCGTGCTCTTGGCGCTCTTGGCAGGAACGCTTCGAGCCTTGCACGATTCCGGGCGCACCGGTGATTTCACCGCCCTCGCGACTGCGACCAGCATGGTCGCCAACGGGCTGCTCTTCTCGGCACTTATGCATTCATCGATGAGATCGCTCGCGAGCCACCAGCCGGTGAATCGCAGCGGAGCGATCATTGGACGAGTCGTGATCACCACCGCAGCGCTTTCGATTCCGATCATCGTCTTGGTCGCCACCCGTCCCGACGGTGTCGTCGACATGACGATGAGAATCGCTTCGGTCGGTGTTCTGTCGTTGCTCGTCACGAGCCGAATCCTGCAAGCCGTTCACGCGAATCGAACAGCGCAGCAAGAATTGCTGCGTACCGCTCAAACGGACTCACTGACAGGTCTCCCCAATCGCGGGCTGTTGCTGGACGCAGTCAATGCAACCTTGCGCGAATCGTGGAAGGGCTCTGATCACCCGACACTGTTCTTCATCGACATCGACCGTTTCAAGAACATCAATGACAGCCTCGGCCACGCTGTTGGTGACCGGGTCCTGTGCACGATCGCGAATCGCTTGCGATCCACCGTTCCCGAGCGCGCCACGGTCGCCAGGATCTCCGGCGACGAGTACGTAGTTCTGGACCCTGCGTCACCCGGACTCGATCAGGCCATGGATCTGGCAAACCGATTGCTCGTCGCGTTCCGCGAAGCAATTCCGCTGCCGAGCGGCGACGTCTTCGTCACCGCGAGCATCGGCGTGGCACGAATGGAGCCGCAGTCACACCGCAGTTCCGATGTCTTACTTCGTCACGCAGACACAGCGATGTATCAGGCCAAGGACGCCGGCCGAAATTGTGTTGCCCTGTTCGACGAGTCGATGCATGAGCGTGTTGCTCACCGATTGACGGTGGAGACCGCGCTGTTTCGCGCGCTCGACCGCCGCGAGCTGAAAATGTACTACCAGCCGATTCTCGACGTGACAACTGGTGACGTGGTTGGTTTCGAGGCGCTCATGCGGTGGCGCCAGGGCGACGGGACCATTGTGTCCCCGGCCGAATTCATCCCCATCGCCGAAGAAACTGGAACGATCAATGCCATCGGGGCATGGTCGCTGTCAGAAGCCACGAAACAACTTCGCACGTGGATGGATGATGGCATCTGCTCGATGTCGGCCAATATGTCGGTCAATGTCTC
>JANOQU010000196.1:0-6598 GCA_031422355.1 Actinomycetes bacterium | reverse complement strand
TGTCGATGATCAACTGTTGGCCTTCATTGGTCTCGGCCAGGTACGCGAGCTGGGTCGATGCGATCTCGAGACCCGGCGAAGCGCACAGCGTTGCGAGGTGTCGAGTCCCGACCCGATCGAGCACGGTCAGAACTGCGTCGTTGAACGTGCACGTCCATTGAGTTTCGTTCTGACGAACAAATCTGACACTCACCGTCGCGGCATCGGCGGTCGCCCAGCCGGAGAGCGTCTTCGTCCATTCCGCAGTTCTCACGCTCATGTCGAAGCCTGAGGCGATCGCGATCGCAGTTCGCATCGTTCGATGCGCCGGTTCAGACATCCCGGCTGCGCGTTGCGCAATTGCCTGATAGGCGGTCGCAATCGCCTCGGATGGTCGTTGACCCCAGCCCGCTGAGCAGCGGGCCGCATCGCCAAGCGCCTCAACCGCAGCCAGTGCGTCGCCGCTGGCCAGCAGCGCGACACCGTATGGAAAGTCGACCGCACCGAGAGTCATCACGGCGAGAGAAATCGACACAGGTAGTCCGCGGTAGGGCTGCAGTTCACGGGCGATCTCGAAGCCGAGTTGATGGTCATTCAATTCGTAGGCCAGTAGCGACAGGGCCTGCATCGCCGCCAGCCAACTCGATGCCTGATAGTTCTCCAGTCCGGGTCGCTGGCGGTGCAGCGCGACCGCTCGTTCTCCCGCTGCCCGGTTTCCGCTGCGCAGCCCGAACAGTCCAGCCGTATGCGAAAGAGCACGTTCATGTGGCTGCAGGTCCGGCGACGACGCCGCGTCGGACACGAATTCCGCAAGTTCGCCGTGACGGCCCTGCAGCCATCGAATCGTTGAGATGTGGGCTGCGTAATAGTTCCATGCGTCGGGGTCGCCAACGCTCTGACCGAAGGCAAAGCTGTCGGTGGCTGCCTCCTCTGCGGCTCTGAACGCGCCAATCGAGATCATTTCCCCGACAGCGATGGAGTCCGCGATGAATTGCACGCTCGCGCATCGCAGCGTCGAACAGCGCCGTTCGAGAAGCCGAATGGCCCGAGGTGCCCGTTCATCGCCGGCGAGCAGCATGGACACGGCGAGCCAGCATTGGCCGAACAACAACGAGAGTTCGTCATGCGCCAACGCAGCAGTTGCGATCATCTCGTTCGCCAACTCGATTCGTTCCCGAACGAATTGCGGGCCCAGCTTGGCGTGAATGCACAGCGATAACGCTTCGACCAATCGGTCGGCATCTCCTGAGGACCTCGCGTCACCGACAAGTCTGTCGAGATCATCGAACTGTTGCTGGTGGTAGGCCCGTTCGGCGACCAGACGAAGTTGGAGTCGGGGCGATCGAGGGTCGTCGACGGTCAGCCGGTCGAGGGCCTTGCGCTGAGCCGCCAGCACTGTATGGGCCTCGTCGTCGGCCCGGTTCTCACAGAGCCACGCGCCACCCAGACCAAGCGCTGCGTTGGCCATTTCCTCGTCATCACCGATCGCCTCGGACGACGCGAAGGCACCGAGGAAGAGGCGGCGGGCGAGGTCGAGCCGACCGCAGGAAAGCGCACAGGAGGCATGGGCTACTCGCTGGTGCGGCGACAGCGTGATGTCGAACGAGGCGGCGAGACCGACCGACCGTTCGGCGAGCGCGAGTGCCTCTTCAAGAGCCCCGACCGAACGCTCGTATCGAGCACACGTGAACAGCAGGTCGATCGCTCGACCGGCCCATGCACTGTCGTGATTCGCAACAGCAACCGCATGCTCGGCGGCCGCGATCAACGAGGGCCCACCTCTGTCGATCAATATCTCGACTGCACGGATCCGAACAACCTGCCGCTCTGGCGCGGTCAGCCAACGCTGCAGCGCGGTACGGACCAGATCGTCGTCGAATGCAATTGCCGAATCTCCGCCCGCGATCAAGAGCCCCATCCGGATGCCAGCCTCGATCGCTCGTCCAACGTCGATCGAAGACGATCCAGTCTGCTCCAGAAAGTTCCGACTCACGCCGTTGCCGAAGACAGCCGCCTTTGCGAGAATCTGCTTCACCTGATCGTCGAATCCGAACGCTGCGGCGTCAGTTGCGGACGTGATCATTCGGTGTGGCGCGGAGACGTCGTGCAGCGCACGTTCGATCGCCATTGGTGACCCTGCAGTCAGCCGGACGATTGCCGACACTCCCGTTGCCGACAACGAAGCTGCCAGCACTTCCGCTGTCGGCACTTCAGCTGTCGGCGCTTCAGCTGTCGACAACGAAGCGCTCATGGCGCTGCCAATCAGCATCGCGGCTTCGTCGTCGCTGAGGCGCCCGAGTGCACACACCGTTGCATCGTCGATGAGAGCCTCCATCAACCGTGCGGCCTCGCCGACGAGTTGATCGGGAGGGATCGTCGTCACAATCAATGCAACGGGTGGCACCGGATCGAGCCGAGCGAGAAATCGGAGGAGCAGCACCGAAGCGGCGTCGGCGAGATGAAGGTCGTCGATGACGACAACCCGCGGCCCGGCGGTGGCCAGCGACTCGGCGATCCGCTCGAAGGTTGCCAACCGGTCGCCACCGGCGGACGTGATGCCCTTCGACAGGTCGGCCGGGCCGGCATCCGAGTCGATGTTCAGGTCAGATTCGTCTTCGCCGCTGCCAATGCCAGCCAACAACTTCGCCCAGGGCCAGAGTGGATGGCTGTCGTCCCAGCAGCGAACGAACGATGTCGGTCTGTCGCAACAAAGCACGGCTTCACGAACGAATCGGGTCTTGCCGGACCCGGTATGTCCGACGACGACCGTGACCGAGCCAGCACCCTCGTCAAGTTGGCCGATGATGGATCGAAGACGTCGAAGTTCGGGCGCTCTGCCGACGAAGTCGAAGTGTCGGCCGGTGTCGCGCACTCGCGCAACGTATCTGGTGGATCACAGCCGAACGACGTTGAAGCCGCAGAACTCGAATCAAGCACCGATCGAAATCGCTCGGGAGCGGCCCCGTAGCCGCCCTGGGTTCGCTATGGGCTGACGGACGCGCACACGACGCGGACGTTTACCGCAGACCGTGCGGTGATGTTGGTATTGCTATACGTCGACACGCTGACAGTCCACCTGATCCCATCGTCGAGGGGCGTGCTGCCGAGAATCTTGATGTCCTTGTTGAACGTGATAACACCACCCCCGAGCACCTTCTTACCGCTCGGACAGGCCACCTCGAACGACTTGTCTCGCTCGCCGATTTCCACGATTCCCCCGAGCACCACCACCTCGTGGCCGCTGACGCCGACGGCACCTTGGGGTCCTTGAAGCCCGCTCGGGCCAACGGCACCCGCCGGCCCCGTCAAACCTGTGGGACCAATTGCCCCGGTCGCCCCCGTCGCGCCCGTCGCGCCCGCGGCCCCGGTCGCGCCCGTCACCCCGGCGCTGGATGATGCCGGCTGGTAGTAACCAACGATGTCGATCAACACATCCACCGTGCCAGAAAGGTTGTAGACCCGAATCCCGCCAGTTGCGCTGAGACCGACCGTGACCTGATTCGGCGTCGGCAAGGAACCAGCCGAAACATTCAGATTCGACGCCAACGGACGCTCCGCATCCCCCGGATACACCGTCAGATACGACGCAGCCGTCGGATTCACCGCGGTCACATTCGTCGCAATACCAGTCGCCGACGCCGGAATCGCACACTGCCCGTTGGCACCCCACACCGCAAAGGGAACCGACTCATTCGCACGCACGGGCGTCGAACGAGTTCCGACATTGTCCGAACCGAATCGGGTATCGGCCAGCCGACACGGCGTGATCGGCACGAACTCCGACGCCACGCCCGAACCAGCAGCATCTGCCCCAGAGCGAACGCCGACACCACCAACAGCCAGCGCAACCACCACCCCGACCGCCCATCCGGACTGCCAGCGCCACCTGCTCTGAGACGTCTCGAACTCCTCACCCGAACTGACCAATGACCTTGCCATCCTTGACACCCTCCACGCATTCGCCGAACTACCAACAGGCGTGCCGCGGTTGTGCCACGCCATGGCACATTGCCGGCAAGCCTTCGGAATGTGGCTCTGATTCGCTACGTTGCTCGACGATGAACGTGCAATCAGCGACCGATGCAGCGGCCAAAGCGGTGGCCAGCGCGCTGCCGGGACCGGGAGCGCATGGAGGCGATGGTGCAGCCGTCGCGGCGGCTCTCGGCCGTTCTCCGGATCAATTGCTCGACCTCTCCGCCAGCCTGAATCCGTTCGGCCCAGATCTCACCACAGTGGTCACGAAGCGATTCGACTCGCTCACGCGATACCCGGATTCGGCGATTGCGACATCAGCCCTCGCCGCCGCGATGCAAATTGATCCGGACCGATTGGTGCTCACGAACGGCGGAGCGGAGGCAATCGCACTGGTCGCAGCAGAGTTGGGTGATGGCCTCGTCACCGATCCCGACTTCTCGCTGTATCGGCGTCACCTCCGGACCGGCAACGACCCAGCAGGCGGCCGGTGGCTGTCGAACCCGTCCAGCCCCCTCGGCTCAATCGCAGCGGCGGACGAGCGAGCAACGGTGTGGGACGAAGCGTTCTGGCCGATGACGATGGGCACATGGACACGTGGCGATGACACCGCGTGGAGGCTGGGGTCGTTGACAAAGCTGTGGGCCTGTCCGGGACTTCGCCTCGGATATGTCATCGCACCAAATTCAACAGCGGCCCACCGGATTCGCGATGCTCAGCCCCGTTGGGCGGTCAATGGCCTTGCGCTCGCCGTGACTCCCGAGCTCTTGGCCAACGAGGACCTCCCGACGACCGCTGAACGTATCCGAGTCCACCGGTCGATGTTCGCGAGGGAGGTGGCCTCACTCGGCTACGGAGTCATGAGCGGCATCGCGCCCTGGTTGCTGATCGAGCAATCCCCCGGGCTGCGCGCCGCGCTCGCAGCGAGCGGGCTGCTTGTACGGGACTGCACGTCATTCGGCCTGACGGACGTGCATCGGATCGGCTTGCCCCCGCCTGAGCACGTCGAGACAGTCCTAGCGGCTCTCGCCAACGCACGGCGCTCGACCCCGATGCAGGGCTGAACCTCTCGAACCGCCCGGTGTTGTCAGGATGCTGTCAGGAGGGACCGGAGAACATCCCCGATGACTTGCCCGAATCCTTGGGTCCAACGGTCGAAGCATGGTCGTCCTCGTAGCGGGTCAGTTCGGCCCGGCCAACGACATGCCAGTGGACTTCGTCCGGTCCGTCCGCGAGGCGCAGCGTGCGCTGGCTCGCATACATCCGGGCGAGTGGCGTCCATTGCGAAACACCGGTCGCGCCGTGCATCTGGATTGCCTCGTCGATGATCTCGCACACTCGGACCGGCACCATTGCCTTGACCGCGCTGACCCAAACCCGAGCCTCGGCATTGCCCATCACATCCATTGCCTTGGCAGCACGCAAAACCATCAGCCGCATTGCCTCGATCTCGATCCGGGCCTTGGCGATCACCTCGGTGTTCTTACCGAGGCGGGCGATCGGCTTGCCGAACGCCTCTCGGTTCAAGCCACGCCGAACCATCAGCTCCAGCGCCTTCTCGGCCGCGCCGATGGACCGCATGCAGTGGTGAATACGGCCAGGCCCGAGCCGAATCTGAGAGATCTCAAAGCCGCGGCCCTCGCCGAGCAACATGTTGCTCGCCGGAACTCGTACATCGGTGAATCGAAGGTGCATGTGACCATGCGGCGCGTCGTCCTCGCCGAACACCTGCATCGCCCCGACGATCTCCACGCCTGGCGTGTTCATCGGCACGAGGATCTGCGACTGCCGCTTATGAGCAGGGCCGTCCGGGCTGGTCTGGACCATACAGATCATGATCTTGCATCGCGGGTCGCCGGCACCGGAGATGTAGTACTTCTCGCCGTTGATGACCCACTCGTCACCATCGAGCACTGCCTTGCACCGAATGTTCTTGGCGTCAGACGAGGCCACATCCGGTTCGGTCATCGCAAAGGCCGAACGAATCTCGCCGCTCAGCAACGGCTCGAGCCATTGCTTCTTCTGCTCCGGCGTGCCGACTCGTTCGAGTACTTCCATGTTCCCGGTGTCTGGCGCACTGCAGTTGAGACACTCCGAGGCGAGCGGGCTCTTGCCGAGTTCATTGGCGATGTATGCGTAATCGAGGTTCGAGAGCCCTTCGCCGGTCTCGGCGTTGGGAAGGAAGAAGTTCCACAACCCGTTCGCCTTGGCCTTTGCCTTGACTGAATCGAGCAACTCCAGTTGGCCATCGCCATAGCCCCAGCGGTCCGCTCGACCCTCTCCCAGGCGGTAGAACTCTTCGGTGATCGGGTCGACCTCATTGACGATGAACGTCTTGACCTGTTCGAACAACAGGACGGCGTGCTCGGACATCGACAGATTCATTGCTTCATCGGTGGCAACGCCGGAGTGCATTCCTGGAGCTGGCATAACGGTCCCTTCGAGAACAGGCGGAAAGTTCGCTGCCCTCGAACGTACTTCAGAGCCCGCCAATGTCCCTGATTCTGAGAAGCGATCGACGTCAGCCCGCACGACACCGACGCGTTCTCTCAGTGACGGCGGAACAGTCGGCGCACGCTCGAACCAACGAATGTGATCAGGAAGAGGCCGATCGCAAGCAGGACGATGCTCCCGCCCGAAGGTGTGT
>JANOQU010000195.1:0-2575 GCA_031422355.1 Actinomycetes bacterium | reverse complement strand
CGCCGGTGCGGGCGGACTGGATCCATTGGGTTGAGCTGATTGCGATGCCGACGTGACTGATGTAGGTCTTGCCGGTTCCGATCTGAAAGATCAGATCGCCAGCTTGGATGTCCACCGTCTGCCAATCCACGCTGGTGCCTTTTTGTGACAGCAGCAGACTCTGGTGGGGCAGGTTGATACCGATCGTGCGGTATGCCGCGACGACCAAACCGGAGCAATCGTAGGAATCGGGGCCGGCCGAATTGAACAGGTACGGTTTGCCCAGTTCGCCCTGCAGGAACGTCAACATCGTCGCCAGCGACGCCTGTTGAGGGCTCGGGGTTCCCCCTGCCAATGGCGTTGCCACAACCGCCGGCGCTGCTGGTGCCGGGATTGGCAGCGTTGCCGCCGGCACAACCAAAGAGGTGCCAGGGAAGATTGCGCTACTGACCGTCATCGAGTTGGCGGCGAGCAACGCCTTCAGCGTCACCCCGTTGGCGTTCGCGATCGCAACGAAGTAGTCGCCGTTCTTGACGACGTACTTGGTGGTCGCCACAGCGTTGTTCGTTGGAGACGCTACAACCGCCGGGGCGGGCTGCTCGACGGCCATTGGGGTGGCGACTGTTGGGGTGGCGACTGTTGGTGTGGCGGCTGTTGGGGTGCCGACTGTTGGGAGCGGCAGCGTCGCTGGAGGAATGACAAGCTGTGTTCCGGGGAAAATCGCACTGGTCACCGTCAGAGAGTTTGCGGCGAGCAGCGCTGGCAGGGTGACCCCGTTGGCTGCGGCGATCCGGACCAGATAGTCGCCGTTCTTGACGACGTACGCCGTGGACCCAACTGCTGGTGTCGGCAGCACCGTGGGGGCGACGGGGGCTACTACCGGAGCGGATGTCGTCATCGCGGGCTGTCCAACAGTGGTGACTATCTCGACCGGCAAGACGCCACCGACAGGCACCGAGAGTCGGTCACCAGGATGGATGGAGCTGGTGATCGTCAACTTGTTGACAGCGAGAAGATCATTGACCCTCACGCTGAGCTTGACGGCAATCCCGAAGAGGAAGTCTCCGTTCTTCACCGTGTATGTCAGCGATGACGGTTCCGCCGTTACTGCTGGGGGAGAAGCCAACGCAGTCGGGACTGAGACAAATCCCCACGTCAGCGAGGTGAGCGTTGCAGCGAGAACGGCTGTGCCGAGTCGAGACATGCAAAAGGGATCGGCACGCATGGCCGCAGACTTTACATAAACTTGACGGTTAATGAAAGGGCGCGACCGAACATTTCAGTCTCGCAGGAAAGCCTCGACTCATGGTGGATGGTCCAAAGTCGACGGTGTCGATGCCGTTCCGTTTCTGGATCGAGGAGCGCGTCTCGACTATTGATCGAGGGTTTAGGTCGGTATTCGCAAGGGTGACTTGAGGGTTCAGAAGTGCCCACTGACCTGCGAGTTCGTCACTACTCGCTGATCCGCCAGCGGGCGACCTCGAGCGAGACCTCATTTCCGTAGACGATATCGCGGGCGCTGATGTTGGCTGGGAGATCGATGTCAATCAAGCCCGAGACGCAATCGCCAGGCGGAATTTCGTAGCTCGGAAAAGTTGCGCCAAAATACGCTGCGGCGCCGATTTGGCCGTCGATCGTGGTCGCGAACCAGTTCTGCGGGCTGGCGTACGTCGACTCCGAACCCGCACAAACCTCCACCTCGACTCGAAGAAGTTGACGGCCGGGATCCGCCGGAAAGGTTGGATCGAGTGGTTCAGAGTTGGGAGTTGCTGACAGCACGGTCGCCGTCGCGCCGAAGTCGTCAAACACAACGACCTGACCAACCTCGGTCGCTCCGATCGGTGTTGATGATGTCAATTGGCCCGTGACCGCAATCGCCGACATCGTGGTCCAACTGGCAGCAACTTGAAAGCCGCTGTCTCGAACACCGACGGTCGTGACGGTACGGGTCGGCGGGACCTCGACGTCGAGTTGACTGCGAACGCATGCGCCCGGTGCGACGCCGAGCAGGATGATGTCGTAGCTGAGGGCGAAGACATCCGCCGACGTTCCGTCGTCGAGCGACGCGACCCAGAACAACGGGTTCAGTCCAGCGAAGCCATCGGAGCCTGCGCACGCCTCGTAGTCGATACGGGTCAGGGTGAATCCTTGTTTGACGGCGTCGGCGAACGTCGGGTTCGGCGCGACATCGTTGGTCAGCATGTTGACCCGCACCGTCGATCCGTCCCCGAGAGTCACGGTCTCCCCAATGACCGGCAGGTCCAATGGCCCCTCCGGCGCTGTAGTCGCGCCGGGCGTCGAGATCGGTGGGATAGAGATCGTTGGGATAGAGATCGTTGGGAAGGAGATCGTTGGGATGGAGATCGTTGGGATCGAGATCGGCGGGATGGAGACCGTTGGGGTGGTGAAGTCTGGAAATGAGATCGGCGGAATCGAGATGTCGACGAAGGTCGGGTCTGTGTCCCGTGCCTCTGAGGTGTCTGGTTCGGCGTCTGGTTCGGCGTCTTGCGTACCTTCCCGTTCCGTCTCGGTGACAGCATCGGGACGTCCGCCATCTCTGGTCGTCACGAGAATTGCGCCGACCCCGACGATGACC
>JANOQU010000194.1:0-4121 GCA_031422355.1 Actinomycetes bacterium | reverse complement strand
CTCGGCTACGAAAAGATGCTCGACGAGACCGGCCGCGAAATGCACGGTTCGTGGGGCAACCAGATCAGTGCCTCCGATGCGTTCGAACGGATGGGTGCCGACGTGATGCGCTGGCAGTTCTGCCAGCAGCCGCCGTCGCAGGATCTGTTGTTCGGCTTCAAGCCCGGCTACGAGATTCAGCGCAAGGTGCTCACGTTGTGGAACAGCGTCGCGTTCTTCACGCAGTACGCAAACGTCGCTGGCTTCGAACCGCGCTACGCCGACATCGACGCGACACCAAACCACGATGGCGAGCATGCGATGGATCGATGGGTTCACGCGCTGACCCAGCGTTTCGTCCTCACAGCGACCGATGGCTACGAGAGCTACCTGACGGTCAATGTGCTCAAGGCGTTCGAGCAGTACGTCGACGACCTGTCGAACTGGTATATCCGCCGGTCTCGTCGCCGCTTCTGGAACGGTGATCTCGACGCGCTGCAAACTTTGTGGGTCGCGCTGGTGCAGGGCTTGCGGGTCGCATCGCCGGTACTGCCGTTCCTCACCGAACATCTCTGGCAGACGCTGGTCGCCGACGTGTGCCCCGACGCGCCGAAGTCGGTGTTCCTTGCAGGCTGGCCGGCCGCTGCGGACGCTGACGACGAATTGCTCGACGACGTCGCAGCGATGCGCAAGGTGATCGAACTCGGTCGACGGGCGCGCTCACTCGCCAAGCTGCCACTACGCCAACCGCTTGCCGAACTCGTCATCGACGGAGCCGACCGACTCGCGGGCTACACCGACGAGATCGCCGAGGAACTTCGAGTCAAGAGCGTGGTTCTTGGGCCGATCGAGGCGACCCAGATAAAGGTCCGCCCGAACCTCAAGACCTTGGGGCCGCGCCTGGGCGGAGACGTGAACATCGTCCGCCAGGCGTTGGCAGCGGGGGAGTTCGAGATGTTGGCCGACGGCAGTTGCGTCGTTGCCGGGCACACACTTCCGCCGGCTGATCTTCTGGTCGAGCGCACCGACAAAGAGGGCTGGGCCGTTGCCTCAGATGCCCATGATTCCGAGAGCGACGGCGTGATCACGGTTGCGTTCGACACCACGCTCACCGATGAACTCCGCCTCGAGGCGCGGGTCTACGAACTGATCCACAAGGTCAACGGGATGCGCAAGGACTCTGGGCTGGACATCATCGACCGGATCGACCTGGTCCTACCCGCAGCCGATGCCGATCTCGTCGGCCATGCCGACTGGATCAAGGCCGAGACGCTCACACTGCTGCTCACCATTGGTGGCGGCGACGAATTGACGCTGACCAAAGCCGGAACGACCGAAAGCAATGTGAACGGGTGAACATCGAATCCGTGCAACCCGACCCTGCCCGAACCGACGCTGCCCAACCCGATCTGGCCCGCCCCGATCTGGCAAAGCCGACGCTGGAGGGCCTCGAGGCGAAGTGGGACGCCGTCTGGGAACAGGAAGGCACCTACCGATTCGACCGCACCAAGGATCGCTCACAGGTATTTTCGATCGACACCCCACCGCCCACCGTCAGCGGTGAGCTGCATCTCGGCAGCGTGTTCGGCTACGTCCAGGTGGATGCGATGGCGCGCTATATGCGAATGAGCGGCCGCGAAGTGTTCTACCCAATGGGCTGGGACGACAACGGTCTGCCGACAGAGCGCCGGGTCCAGAACGTCTACGGGGTGCGCTGCGACCCGTCACTGCCGTACGAGCAGGGTCTCGTTGTGCAGCCCCTGACCGACTCCAAGGACGACAAGAACAAGCCGGTGCAAATGTTGTCGCGGGCCAACTTCTTGGAGTTGTGCCACGAACTGACAGCGATCGACGAGGTCACGTTCGAGAACGTCTGGCGCACGGTCGGGCTCTCGGTCGACTGGGCCCTCACGTACGCAACCATCGACGATCACTGTCGCCGGGTGGCACAGCGCGCATTCCTGCGCAATCTGCAGCGCGGTGAGGCCTACGCAAGCGAGGCCCCGACGCTGTGGGATGTCGACTTCCAGACCGCAGTCGCGCAGGCCGAGTTAGAAGACCGAGACACAGCGAGCGCCTATCACAAGCTGGCGTTCGCGCTTGCCGATGGCAGTGGCGTGATCGAGATCGATACCACTCGTCCAGAACTTTTGCCGGCATGCGTTGCACTGGTCGCGCATCCGGAAGACTCGCGGTTCAAGGACATCGCTGGCACCGAGGTGTTCACACCGGTGTTCGGCGTGCGCGTCCCGATCGTGCTGCACCCGCTCGCCGACCCAGAAAAGGGCACGGGTATCGCCATGGTGTGCACCTTCGGGGATACCACCGACATCATCTGGTGGCGCGAGCTGAACCTGCCGACGCGTTCCATCCTGCGGCGCGACGGCCGTCTGCTGGAGGATACGCCTGAGTGGTTACCCGAAGCTGGTGCTGCGCTGTGGCCCGATCTCGCCGGTTCCAATACCAAGCAGGCGCGTCGCAAGATCGTCGATCTGCTCACCGAGGCGGGGGCCTTGATCGGCGAGATTCGTCCGATCCAGCATCCGGTGAAGTACTACGAGAAAGGCGATCGTCCGCTCGAAATCGTCACCAGTCGTCAGTGGTATATCCGCAACGGTGCCAAGGACAGCGCTCGGTCAGAGGCGCTGGTGGCCGCTGGCCGCCGGCTCGATTGGCATCCGGATTTCATGCGGATCCGCTACGAGCATTGGGTTGGCGGACTCAACTCGGACTGGCTGATCAGCCGTCAACGTCACTTCGGTGTGCCGTTCCCTGTCTGGTATCGCATCGACGCGAGCGGTGAGCCGCTGCTCGATGATCCGATCCTGGCCGACGAATCGTCGCTGCCCATTGATCCCCAAGGTCAGACACCGGCCGGATTCAGCGAGGACCAGCGCGGCCAGCCGGGTGGTTTCATCGGAGACTCCGACGTGATGGACACGTGGGCGACATCGTCGCTGACCCCTCAGATCGTGTGTGGTTGGGAAGAAGACGACGACCTGTTCGCGCGCACGTTCCCGATGGATCTCCGTCCCCAAGGCCCGGAGATCATCCGGACCTGGTTGTTCTCGACGATGCTGCGCAGCCAACTGGAACATGGCACCGAGCCGTGGACGAACACGAGCATCAACGGCTGGATTCTGGACCCGGATCGCAAGAAGATGGCCAAATCCAAGGGCAACGTCGTCACCCCGGCGCCGCTGCTGGAAAAGCACGGCTCCGACGGTGTGCGCTACTGGGCGTTGAACGCCGCGCCGGGCATCGACACTGCGATCGACGACGCCCAGATGAAGGTCGGCCGCAGGCTTGCATTGAAGCTGCTGAACGCGTCCCGATTCGTCCTCGGCCAGGGCGACGACATCGCCGCAGCCGTCGACGGTCAGGTCACCGAGGCAGTGGACAGGGCAATGCTGGCCAAGCTCGCCGGAGTTGTCGCCGAAGCAACCACGGCGTTCGAGGGGTACCAGTACCAGCGTGCGCTGGAACGGACCGAGACGTTCTTCTGGAACTTCTGTGACGACTACCTCGAACTGGTCAAGTTGCGCGCGTATGGAACGGACCAGGCATCGGCATCGGCGAAAGCCGGCCTTGCGATTGCGCTCTCGTCGCTGCAGCGGATGCTGGCGCCGTTCCTGCCCTTCGCTGCCGAGGAAGCGTGGAGTTGGTGGCAGGCCGGCTCGATCCACCGTTCGCCATGGCCATCGGCTGACGAACTGCTCGCCAAGGCCAATGGTGCGACTGCGGATGTTCTCGACGTTGCGGCGTCGGTACTGACCGAGATCCGCAAAGCGAAGTCGGCAGCCAAGCGGGGCATGGTGACGCCGGTCGATCGACTGGTCGTGACCGATACTGCCGAGCGGATCGCCGCGTTCCGGTTGGCTGAAGGCGACGTCTGCCGGGCCGGCGTCGTCGGCCTCGTTGAAGTCATCGAGGTCATCCAGGAGATCGAGGTGACCGTTGGTGGCGTCGATTTCGCCGTCACGGTCGAACTGCAGCCACCAGCCGAATCCGTCGCGACGACCGAACCGCAGCCGCTGGCACCGACCGAAAGCTGACTCTGTCCGGTGACACGAATCGCGCCCTCGGTGCCGCCACGTGCCAAGGGGTGACACATCGCGGGAACAAGGGCGTGGTTCGTGTCA
>JANOQU010000193.1:0-3195 GCA_031422355.1 Actinomycetes bacterium | reverse complement strand
GCCTTCCTCTGCAGTGAACAGGCCAAGTTCGTGTCGGGCGCACATCTGCAGGTCGACGGTGGCGCATATGGTGGGCTGCTGTGATCACCCACGTCGTTTCGTTCCGCTGGAAGCCCGAGACCACCACCGCCCAGATCGAGTTGATCGGTGCGGCGCTGGCAACGATGCCAGACCTCGTTCACACAATTGGTAGGTACCGGTTCGGTAACGATCTCGGCGCCAACGGAACAACGAACATGGACTTCGCAATCGTCGCGACATTCGATTCGGTCGAGGATTGGAAGGCTTACGACGAGCACCCTGAGCACGAACGAGTTCGGGCCGAGGTCATTCGGCCGTGGGTCGCTGAGCGGGCATCAGTTCAATTTCGAACCTGACGACTCTTCGGGGATCTGCTCGACGTCGGGCCCCAGGCCTGTGTTGGTCATGCCACCAATGTCGGCTGCGCAGCGAATGACATCGATGGCGAACATGTCGAAATCGTGCGTTGCAGTTGCTATCGCCCGAAACCGCTCACGGCGAAGCATCAGCAACGTCATTGCTTGTTCTGGCGACGAGGCAATGACTTTGGCCGCAGCGTTTCGGTGCTGACGGGCGATCCAGACCGTTGCGATCGGAGCGAGAATCCCGGTACGCACATCGCGGGGGTACTGGCGCAACACTGTGGAGATCGCGAAAAGCGAGTCGTCGCCATTCTCGTAGCGATCGATCAACACTTCATACGCGGCGACGGCATCGTGGTGTTGGGGATCGTCGGGATTCAGCACGGCTGCGATGAAACTGCCGTCGAGCAGAACTGGGCGACTCTTGGCGACTCGACGCTTCACGCCGACACCGCAGATCGGACTTGGATCGCGGTGCGAGCGCGATTCGCTCGGACCCGAAGTTGGCGACGTTCGAACCATCCCCAGAAGAGGAACGACAGACCAACGAGTGCCCAACCGACGAGGCCGTCGATGACCCAATGCTCGCCGAAGTACACAAGCGATGTGAGCATGAGTACGGGAAACAACATCACCAGTACCTTGAGCCAGACCGGTTTGATGCGGGGCAGGAAGAACGCCGGAACGAACAGCGCGAATGCGGAGTGAAGCGATGGCATCGCAGCGACCGCGTTGCCCCAATCGAGCGCTGACTGCCAGCCCTTGACGAAACCCTTCATGCCGAGATCTCGAAAGCCGCGGCCGGTGTGTCGCGCCAACGGTTCGATGATCCGGAAGTCGTAGTTCTTGCGGTCAGCGGCCATCCACGGTGGAACCGTTGGCATGATCACGAACATCGTGCACGACACGAACAGCAACGAAGCGAACCGCTTGATGAATCGGGCCCACTCGCGGTGGCTCGTCACCCAAACAATTGCTATCGCGATCACCGGAAAGATGAAGTGGGTGAAGTACGTGGTCGACGCCACTTTGTCGTACCAGGTGATCGTTTGCGGGTCGTAGAAGTGACGCTGCATCCAGACGTTCGGATCCGTTCCGAAGAAGAGGAACCGGTCGATGTTGCGAGGGGCTTCGACTTGCAACGCGAACCCGGCCCGGTCCGCCCAACCCCGGCTCTGCTCGTAGCAGAGCCACATCACGCAGTAGCAGGAGATGTCGAACAGCAACCAGGCCCATCGCCGAACGGGGCGGCCGAGATGCCCGATCAGAATGAAGATGCCGACCGAGATGCCGACCGAGATCCGGTCGATGATCAGCCCTTCGGTGATGAAGAACCAGAGATAACCGAGTGCGTAGGCGACGAACAGAACCAGTCGTACCACGTACCACGGATCGAGCGGCACGACTTCGGCGAGCGGGCGTTTCGGCTCGGGTACATCGACCACGAGCGTGTCGCCGGTCGGTTCTGCTCGCTCGAGGGTTTCCGACACAGGATGCAACGCTACACAGACGCCGCCCGCAAGTGAGATCGGTCTGAACGCCAGACCATCACCAGGTGAATCTCAACCGGATTCCGAGTGAAAGGTCCGGCGGGCGGTGACCGGGTTAGCTGCTGGCTTGGAGGGCTCGGCGGACGAGGACTTGGGCGAGGTGGGTGCGGTATTCGATGGTGGCGTTGAGGTCGTTTTGGGGTTCTGCGTCTGCTGCGGCGAGGAGGGAGGCTTCTTCGATGGTGGCGCCGTTGGCGAGGGCGTTGGTGACTTGGGTGGCCAGGATTGGTGTGGAGCCCATGTTGACCAGGGCGACGCCTGCTTGGTTGCCGTTGCGCCATGCTGCGACTCCGACGATGGCCCAGTCTTGGGCGCGGCGGTTGAATTTTTGGAAGTTCCAGCCGGCGTCTCCCATTGTGGGGATCTGGATTTCGGTGATGATCTCGTCGGGTGCGAGGGCTGATTCGAGGAATCCGAGGTAGAACTCGTTCGCGGGGATGGCTCGGGTTCCGTTTGGTCCTTGGGCGATGTATGTGGCGCCGAGGGCGAGGGTGGTGGCGGGGAGGTCTGAGGCTGGGTCGGCGTGGGCGATGGAGCCGCCGATGGTGCCGCGGTGGCGGACTTGGGCGTCGCCGACGTGGCTTGCGGCGTGGGCTAGGAGTGGGGCGTGTTGGTGCAGGATGGGCGAGTTTTCGATGTCCATGTGGCGGGTGAGGGCGCCGATGGCGATGTGGGTGTCGTGGTTGCGGATGTAGGACAAGTCGGTGAGTCGTCCGATGTCGATGAGGACGGTTGGTTGGGCGAGGCGGAGTTTCATGAGGGGGAGCAGGCTGTGTCCGCCGGCGAGGAATTTGGCGTCGTCGCCGTATTCGCCGATCAGGCTGATTGCTTCCTCGGCTGATGTGGCCCGCTTGTAATCGAACGCTGCAGGAATCACGCGCTTGCTCCATTCTCGATTGAACCCTGTGCCCCGGATTGGGCGGCTTGAATCGTCTTCCAGACCGTGTTCGGTGACGCTGGCATTTTCACGTCGGTGACTCCGAGACCTGAGAGCGCGTCGACGATCGCGTTGATCACACACGGCGCAGCACCAATCGTGCCGGCCTCGCCGATTCCCTTGACGCCGAGCGGATTGGTCGGCGACGGGGTGATGGTGTGCCCGGTGGTGACGGCGGGTACATCGGGCGCAGCCGGCACCATGTACTCGGCTAACGAGCCGTTGAGCAGGTTGCCGTTGCTGTCGTAGGCGGCGATCTCGAACAGAGCCTGGGCGATGCCTTGAACGACACCGCCGTGGACCTGGCCATTGACGATCATCGGGT
>JANOQU010000192.1:0-10210 GCA_031422355.1 Actinomycetes bacterium | reverse complement strand
TGGAACGCGCAGCACGCCGGCATTGCCGCGACCGCTCACGCGATACAGATTCCGGAGATCCCGATTGACCTCCAACCGGATGAGGACATGATCTCAAGCCGCACTGCCCGCGGAGCCCACTTTGCGATTGTCGTCGTGGCTGAAGGGGCCGTTCCCAAGGGTGGCAATCGGTCCGTGGTCGGTCAGGCGATCGGTCAGGCCGAGAAGCTGGGCGGAATGGGCGAACGCGTCGCAGCCGAACTGGGCGCGCTGACCGGAAAGGAGACCCGAACCGTGGTGCTGGGCCATCTGCTCCGAGGCGGAAACCCGACGTCGTTCGATCGTTTGCTCGGGACCCGGTTTGGCTCCGCTGCGGTGCGTGCCCTCGACGAGGGCCACTTCGGGGTCATGGTCGCACTCAATCCGCCAGTGGTCGATTACGTGCCGCTGGCACAGGCCACGAACATGATGAAAGTCGTCGACCCGACGTGCGACACGGTGGTCTCGGCCAAGGATCTCGGAATCAGCTTCGGCGATTGAGGAATCGTGTCTCGAGGGCCATGTACGGTGGATCCTCGTGGTCGATTTGAACGCAAGGGTTGATTTGAACGCATACGTCGCAAGGCCGACCGAACTCTTTGCTCGTCACGTTGGCGGACTGGGTCGCCGCGGCGGCGTACTGCAGACCCGATTCGAGCGGCGTTGGCCATCTGCGGAGCGTGCTCTGCGGGCTGTCTACGGTGATCGGTTGGACGAATTCAGCGAGCGCCTCGTCGACGTCTTGGCTGACTTCGCCAAACAGCGCAGCGACGAACTGCAGGACTTGGACCACCGTCGCGAGGCCGAGCCGATGTGGTTCCAGCACGAGCGGATGATCGGCTACGTGGCGTATACCGATCGCTTCGTCGGTCGCCTCGACCAACTCGGTGAGCGCGTCGATTATCTGCGCGAGTTGGGCGTGACGTACCTGCATCTGATGCCGCTGCTGCAACCTCGAAACGGCGACAACGACGGCGGTTACGCAGTGGCCGACTATGACCGCGTCGACGAGCGAATCGGATCGATGGACGACCTCGAAGCGCTTGCAAGCCGCCTTCGTCACGAAGGCATCAGCATGTGCATCGATGTCGTGATGAATCACACCGCCCGGGAACACCCGTGGGCGATCGCTGCGCTGGCAGGAGACGAAGTCAAACGGGCGTACTTCCACATCTTCGACGATCGGGCGGTGCCAGACCGGTACGAGCAGACGTTGCGAGAGGTCTTCCCCGATTTCGCTCCGGGCAACTTCACCCTCGTCGATGGGTTCGGGGCGGACGGCACGTCGAAATGGGTATGGACAACGTTCAACGAGTTCCAGTGGGACCTCGACTACGCAAATCCCGACGTCTTCATCGAGATGCTCGGCGTCATGCTTCGCCTCGCCAACCGTGGCATCGAGGTCTTGCGACTTGATGCCGCGCCGTTCATCTGGAAGCGGTTCGGTACGGACTGCGAGAACCAGCCCGAGGTGCACCATCTGCTGACGGCGTTCAGGGCGTTGACGGCAGTCGTCGCTCCGGCGCTGCTGCTGAAGGCGGAGGCAATCGTTCCTCGCGAGGATCTCGTTGGCTACCTCGGTGCGGCCTTTGCCCCGGGCGAGCCCGAGCGAACAGAATGCAACCTGGCCTACAACAACCAGTTGATGGTGCAGTTGTGGAGCAGCCTTGCGACCGCCGACGGTCGGCTGATGAGCAACGTGCTCGCCGACATGAAGCCGGTGCCGCACGATTCGTCGTGGTGCACCTACATCCGCTGTCACGACGACATCGGCTGGGCGATCACCGGCACCGACGCTGCAAGTGTCGGCTGGAATCAATTCGCCCATCGAGATTTCCTGAACGAGTTCTATAGCGGTGAATTCGCGATGTCGTATGCGCACGGCGCTCGGTTCCAGCACAACGAAGTCACCGGCGACGCCAGAATTTCGGGCACCGCTGCGTCGCTGTGCGGTATCGACGACGCTCTGCGACGCAACGACGATGCGGCCCTCGACGCTGCGCTCGCCCGGCTCGAATTGATCTACGCCGTCACGTATGCGTACGGCGGCATCCCGCTGATCTACATGGGTGATGAGCTCGGCCAGTTAAATGACGTCAACTATGCATCGGATCCCGCCCACGCAGACGACAATCGCTGGATGCATCGACCGATGATGGACTGGTCAGCAGCAGCGCGGCGAGGGGCGGCCGGCACGCTCGAGCAGCGCGTGTTCAGTTCGTTTGCGCGGTTGGGCGCGGCGCGGGCTTCATTGCCCGAACTGCGCGCCGGAGGCACCGTCGACATTCTCCGTCAAGGCGACGACCGACTGTTCGCATTCGCCCGCCGCCATCGCCGCGAAGATCCGTTGTGGATGGTGGCCAATTTCGGCGACCGCACGCTCACGATCAAGCGTCGGGCATTGTGGACCCACGATGTTCTGCCGTCGAGGTGTGCGATCAGCGGCCGAGGCGCCGAATTCGTCGACGAAATCGTCACCCTGGCGCCGCTCGGCTGGGCCTGGTTGTTGCGTTGACTGACCGCTGCCGACGGCGGCCGGCCACACGGCGGGTGAAGCGTTGCGGGTGAAGCGTTGCGAGGTTAATTCGCGGCGAGAACCACGCCCATGTTCCCGAAAACCCCCGTACTACGGGGCTTCGCGGGATCATGGGCGTGAGAACCACCACCTGCGATGGCGGGCTCGGCCATCTGCGATGGCGGGCTCAACGTGTCGACCGATATGGTCGCCGGTTGATGGAGTTCGACAGCGGGTTCGACAGCGGGTTCGACAGCGGGACGGCGACGATTCCGGATGTCATCGATCATGCTGCGTCGGCGTTCGGTGATCGCGAGGGGTTCGTCGGCGACGGGTATCGGCTCACGTTTGCAGCGGTGTCGGCGGAGGTCGATCGTGTCGCCAAGGGTCTCCTCGCCGCCGGAATCCAACACGGCGACCGGGTCGGAATCTGGGGTCCGAACAGTCTTCGCTGGATGCTCACAGCGCTCGCTTCGTATCGCATCGGGGCGGTGGTCGTGCCGATCAACACCCGGTTCAAGGGCGCCGAGGCCGCCTACGTCCTACGCACCGCCGAGACTAGGTTGCTGTTCACCGTCACCGACTTCCTCGAAACCGACTACCCGGCGCTGCTGACTGGCGATGACTCGGTCAACACCCTGAAGCAGATCGTCCTGATGTCCGGCGCCGCCTCGCCCGCCGACGCTGAATGGGACGAATTCGTGGCGGCTGGGGCGACGCTGCCCTTGGCCAACGTGACGCAACGCAGGGCAGCCGTGACCCCGACGGACATCAGCGACATCATGTTCACGAGTGGCACAACGGGCAGACCAAAGGGCGCAATGCTGACTCACGGGGCCACCGTGCGGGCATTCCACGACTGGGCGACCGTGGTCGGGCTGGGTGCCGACGACCGATATCTGATCGTCAATCCGTTCTTCCATACATTCGGATTGAAAGCCGGCATCGTTGCTTCGCTCATCAAGGGTGCGACCATCGTCGCCCAGAAGACGTTCGACGTGCGCGACGCGATGCAGCGGATTCAGGACGAGCGGATCTCGATGCTGCCCGGACCACCGTCCATCTACCAGACCATCCTCGATCATCCAGACGTCGCCTCGTTCGACCTGTCGTCGCTGCGACTGGCCGTGACGGGTGCTGCGCCTGTCTCAGTCGAACTCATCCGTCGGATGCGCGAGGAGTTGCACTTCGAGACGGTCGTCACCGGCTACGGCCTGACCGAGAGCACAGGCGTCATCACGATGTGCCGCCACGACGACCCGAACGAGACGATCGCACACACTTCCGGGCGACCAATTCCCGGTGTCGAAGTTCGACTCGTCGACGATCTCGGCAACGACGTCGCCATCGGCGAGCCCGGCGAGGTGCTGGCTCGGGGCTACAACATTATGCGGGGCTACTTCGCCGATTCAGAGGCCACAGCCAAGGCAATCGATGCTGACGGCTGGTTGGCAACCGGCGACATCGCGGTTGCAGATGCGCAAGGCAATCTGCAGATCACCGACCGCAAGAAGGACATGTTCATCATCGGCGGATTCAACGCATACCCCGCCGAGATCGAGCGCTCACTCAGTACCTACCCCGGCATCAGTCAGGTCGCCGTCGTTGGCGTACCAGACCAGCGGATGGGCGAGGTCGGTATGGCATTCATCGTGGCCAAGCCCGGGGCAACGGTGATACCCGCCGACGTGATTGCTTGGAGCCGGGCGAACATGGCCAACTACAAGGTGCCCCGGTTCGTCCAGATCGTGGATGCACTTCCGATGAACGCCAGCGGCAAGGTTCTCAAGGTCGAACTCCGCAAGAACGAATGGCGACGGGATCAAACCCGTCGATGACGGTCGAAGTCTTGCGGTGGGAATGACGCCCATGTTCCTGAAACCCCCGTAGTACGGGGATTCGCAGGATCATTGGCGTGGATTCCGCCACCTGCGCCATCGGCGACCGGCGACGGCATCGACGACGGTGACGGTCGAGGACGGTCGACACCAACCTCGTCGATGAAGTCGATCAAGTCGATGAAGTCGATGAGGTCGATCAACGTTGATGACCGTCAGCGGCCGAGCGCCTCTGCTTCGGCCGCAATGGTCGTACTTTCGCCGTGGCCGGTATGCACGATCGTGCTCGGCGGCAGCGCAAACAACCGTCGACGGATACTGGCGACGATCGTGTCGTAGTCGCTGTGGCTGCGTCCTGTTGCCCCGGGCCCACCGCAGAACAGCGTGTCGCCGCTGAACACGACGTCGCTTCCATCTGCGCCGGCACCGACGACGTGGAAGCAGCAGCAACCAGGCGCATGCCCGGGTGTGTGCAGCACGCCCAGTTGGGCACCGCCCCCACGAAGCACGTCACCATCTGCGAGCGGCTTGTCGGGCTCCACGTCGGGATACACCGTGTGCCAGAGCATCAGATCGGCCGGATGAAGATAGATCGGCGCATCGGTCACGTCTTGTAGCGCCAGTGCGGCGTTGATGTGATCGTTGTGGCCGTGGGTCAATGCAATCGCGCGAACGTGGCGCCCGTTGATCGCGTCGACGATCGGGGTCGCATCGTGAGCGGCGTCGATCACGATGACCTCCTTGTCGTTGCCGACCAACCAGATGTTGTTCGTGACTTCCCATTCGCCACCGTCGAGGGCGAAGATGCCGGTGGTGTTGACCAGTTCGATGACTGGCGTCTTGATGATTGGCATGCTCAGAGAACCACGACGCTGCGCAACACTTCGCCACGCTCCATTTTGTGGAACGCCGCCTCGACGTCACCGAGGCCAATGGTCTCGGTGACGAAATCCTCGAGCGGTAGGCGGCCCTGGAGGTGCAACTCGACCAGCAACGGGAAATCGCGACTCGGCAGGCAATCGCCGTACCAACTCGGCCGCAATTGTCCGCCCCGGCCGAAGAAGTCGATCATCGGGATGTCGGGCATCGTCATCGTCGGTGTCGGTACGCCGACCTGCACAACCGTGCCGGCGAGGTCACGGGCATAGAACGCCTGGCGGAGCACCTCTGGATGACCAACGGCCTCGATACAGACATCGGCGCCGTTGCCATTCGTCGCGGCCTGGATCTCGGCGACGGCGTCGGACCTGGACCCGTTGACGGTGTGGGTCGCACCGAATTTCTTGGCCCACTCCAGCTTTCGGTCATCGAGATCGACAGCGATGATCGTGGTTGCGCCAGCCAACTTGGCCCCCGCGATCGCAGCGTTGCCGACGCCGCCGCAGCCGAACACCGCCACGCTGTCGCCTCGCTGCACCTCGCCAGTCAACATCGATGCGCCAATTCCGGCCATGACCCCGCAACCGAGCAGCCCAGCGACCTCGGGCTTCGCGGCCGGGTTCACCGGCGTGCACTGGCCCGCTGCGACAAGGGTCTTTTCGGCGAAGGCCCCGATGCCGAGCGCTGGTGACAACGGCGTGCCGTCCTCCAGCGTCATCTTCTGGGTCGCGTTGAACGTACTGAAGCACCGGTTCGGCTTGCCCTTGAGGCACGACCGGCACGTCCCACAGACGGCACGCCAGTTGAGCACGACGAAGTCGCCGGGCTTCACGTTGACGACATCGGGTCCGACCGATTCCACGATGCCAGCGGCTTCATGGCCGAGCAGGAACGGGAAGTCATCATTGATGCCGCCCTCGCGATAGTGCAGGTCTGTGTGACAGACACCGCACGCCTGAACCTTGACGAGCGCTTCACCCGGACCCGGATCCGGGACCAAGATGGTGGTCATCTCGACTGGGAGGCCCTTGCCCCTCGCGATGATTCCCTGAACTGCGTGTGCCATTGGAGCTCCCAAGACGTGATCGACGGACGGCGCTCGCACACTCTGGCGAGCCGATCCGAGACTACTTGTCGAAGCTCAGAACTCTCTCGACGAACCGTTCCGGATCGATCAAGTGGCCGTAGTGCCCGATGCCCGGCTGCCACTGCTCGACGACAGCGTGGGGGATGATCCGCTGCAACCATTCGGTATAGCCCGCTGGCGCGTCCATGAATTGGATCGAAAGAAACGGTGCCGAGATCTGCGTCAGCATTTCCGCGATCAGTCGATCGAGTTGGTCGACCGTGGACGTGAGCACGACGTCCCAGACTCCGAGGACGACCTGCTGGTTCGCCCGCCGATTGGCGACGAGCAGCGCTTTCAGCTCGTCGGTCATCACGTCGCCATCCATGGATGCGAACACGGCTTCGAGCACGGGCCCGAACGAATTCGGATCGCGTAGCAACGCTTCAGCTGGCAACAGGCCGGCCTGAAAAGCGCTGAGTTGAAGCGGCTGGTCGACATCGATGATCCCTCTCACCGCGGCGCTCGCCCCGTAGTAGGCGGCGACGGCACCGCCGAGCGAGTGGCCGATGACCAACGGGTTGTCGATGCCTGCCGCGGCGACGACAGCGACGAGATCCAGCGTCATCGAGGCCATGTCGTAGTGCTCGGCATCGGAGGAGTTGCCGTGACCACGCAGGTCGAGCGTCGTCACTCGGTAGTGCTGAGCCAGCGAGGACGTGATGCCTGCCCACGTCCCGGAACTGTCAGTGAGACCGTGGACCAGGATGACATCTGGCCCGGCGCCGGTGGTCGCGTACGCAATGGACACTCCGTCGGACGTGACGGCTGTCGATGAGGCTGTCGATGGGGTCTGCTGCATCGCCTGACCATAACCCTGCGGTGCACACGCCCGACCCCATCGAGACGACCCCGATGCATACTGACGGCATGAATCCGCTCGACACCGTGCCAGCACCGTCATCGAAGCGGCATGCCGTCCGTGTCACCCACGACGCCGTCCGCCAGATCCGAGGCGGTCATCCGTGGGTCTTCGACGGATCGATCGTGTCGATCAACGATCACGGCACCGGTGTCGCTGGCGACATGGCTGTCATCTTCGACGCCGACCGCCAGTTCGTCGCGATCGGGCTCTACGACCCGACGTCACCGATCAGGATCCGCGTCCTGCATCAGGGCAAGCCCGTCAGTATCGACGATGCGTGGTGGACGGCAATGTTCCGGGCAGCCGTCGAACGCCGGCAGCCAGTACTGGCCGCCGGCGATACCACCGGATATCGGCTGATCCACGGCGAGAACGACGGGCTGTCGGGTTTGATCCTGGATCGATACGACCGGACGCTCGTGCTCAAGTTGTACAGCGCGGCGTGGATTCCGCATCTGGCAACGATCGTGCCGATTCTGGAGCGAGAACTGCAACCCGAACGGATCGTGTTACGGCTCAGTCGAGACGTCGCCGGCCAGCAGTTGTTCGGGCTCCATGAAGGGATCACTCTCGTCGGCGACGCACCGACGGGGCCCGTGTTGTTCAACGAGCACGGACTCAAATTCGAAGCGAACGTCATCGATGGCCAAAAGACCGGGCACTTCCTTGATCAGCGCGACAACCGCTCCAAGGTGCGACCGCTGGCCAAGGGCGCTTCCGTGCTCGACCTGTTCGCCTGCACCGGCGGTTTCTCGGTCTCCGCCGCGGCCGGCGGCGCGACGTCGGTGCACAGCGTCGATCTCAGTAGTGCGGCGCTGGAGACGGCCAAGCGCAACATGGACCACAACGGTTTCATCAAGAACATTCAGAACTGTCGTCATACGGTTCAGGCGGCAGATGTGTTCGATGTCCTGAAGACCTTCGGTGAACAGAAGCGATTGTTCGACATCGTCATCGTCGACCCCCCGTCGTTCGCCCGACGCAATGCCGACCACGACCGGGCGTTGCACGCCTACCGACGCCTGACCCGGCTGGCCATCGAACTGGTCGACAACGGAGGAATCCTGGTCCAGTCGTCGTGTAGTAGCCGGGTCTCAAGCGACGAGTTCTTCGACGGGGTGCATGCCGCAGCGGCGAGCACGCCGTACCGCCTGAGCGAAATGTTGCGCACCGGTCACGCAGCGGATCACCCGATCGGCTTCGCTGAGGGCGGCTATCTCAAGACGCTCTTCGCCCGCATCACTCGCTAACGCCGGCTCACTCGCTGACGCCCGCAGCCTCACTGACCCAATCCCACAGGCGCGAGCGACGTTCCAGGGTGTCCGACGATCTGGTGGTCGGCAGTATGTGGATCGGACGACGGCGGCGGTCCAGCCAGAATCCTCCGAATTCCTCGACAGGTGCCCCATTGTCGAGGGCAAGCCAGATCAATGTCTCGGCGCCGGACGTCGGGGTTCGCAGCAAGGGACGGAGCAGGGTGCGGAACGTCGGCAACGACTGCTGGACGCCCGGCGTGTCCGACCAGCCCGGGTGCAATGCCTGGAACGAGACGCCACGGCCGGGGGTTCGCTGGGCCCACATCTCGTTCAGCGTGACCTGTGCACGCTTGGCTCGCGCGTACTGCACCGAGCCCTTGTAGTCGGATTCGCTCATCTCCAACCCGGACACGGTCAGCTTCTGGCTGTACATCCCGCCCGATGACATGGTGATGACCCGACCCGGGTCACCCGACGGGTTCGAACCGCTGGCGTCCAGCAGATCGAGCAGCAGGTGGGTCAGCAGAAAAGGGCCAACGACCTGGCTGGCCACGGTGGACTCGACGCCGTCGGGGTTCACCGACCGACGGTCTGACAAGGCCCCAGCGTTGTGGATCAGAACGTGCACTCGCTCGTATCGGCTGCGAATGTCGGCGGCCATCGTCCGGACCTGTTCGAGATCGCCCATGTCGGCAATCGCCGTACCGATGTTCTGGTTGCCGGTCGAGTTCACGAGGTCGTCGCGGACCCCAGCGGTCTTGCCTGCGTCGCGACCGACCAGTACAAGCGTTGCCCCGAGATTCGCCAACGTGCGCGCTGCAGCGAGTCCGATCCCGGACGTCGCACCGGTCAGCACGACCACTTTTCCGGATGCGTCGTAGGAGTCGATTGGCGTCCAATGATCGAGGCGGCGACGGATCAGCGGGCCAACGCTGGTGTAGCTGGACACGATCGGCAGTTCGATCGCTGCATCCACGAAGTCGGCGAACATGGTGGCGGGTTTGCGGGATGTACTCATGCTGGTTCAGTATGCGCGGGCCGATTCCAGAGCAGTCGCGCGCAGAGCATCCGTCTGCTCGCAACAGGATCGGGCGTGGCAAGATAAGGCGTGGCAGCGTCGACACCGAATCAAGCATCAGCAACGCCAGAGCCGGCGCCTCGCAAGCGATCCATCCGCCAACGTCTGATCGGTGGAGAGGTGCAGCGCACCATCTTGTCGATCTGGTCGTGGGCAACTTTCGGGCTCGGCGTCATTCTCTGGCTGCCGATGATGGCCATCGTCCGACTCGTCACCGCTCCGTTCGACAAGGGTCGGTACTGGACTGGGTTCCTGTTCCGCAAGTTGCCGGTCGTGCATCAGCACATCAATCCGCTCTGGACGTTCCGGGTGAGCGGTCAGATCCCCAAGGATCCGCGACGGCCATACATCGTTGTCTCCAACCACGAATCGTTCGTCGACATCTTGCTGATCAGCCATCTGCCGTTCGAGATGAAGTGGCTGAGCAAGGTCGAGATGTTCAAGATCCCCGTCGTCGGCTGGTTGATGAGCCTGGCGGGCGACATCCGCCTGACGCGCGGTGAAGTCACCAGCGCCGCCGACGCGATGAAGCAGTGCGAAGATCGGTTGTCGAAGAAGGTCAGCGTGATGATCTTTCCCGAAGGCACACGCAGTACGACTGGTGAACTCGGCAAGTTCAAGAACGGCGCCTTCCG
>JANOQU010000191.1:0-8690 GCA_031422355.1 Actinomycetes bacterium | reverse complement strand
GCCGAGACAAACCCCGATGCGATCCTCATTCGCCACATCGATCCTGTCGACGGCATTGATCTCGCGTGGGCGACGTCGGCCGCCACCGACGCGAACTTTCCCGAGAAGTCGATCGCTGGGGTTGCGGACATTCTCGTCAAGCTCTACCGCTGCTACACCGAGGGCGATTGCGATCTCGCTGAGATCAACCCGTTGATCCTCAAGCCCACTGGCGAGATCCACGCGCTCGACGCCAAAGTCAGCCTGGACAACAACGCTGCCTTCCGTCATCCAGAGTGGGACGAGTACCGGGCCACCGAAGAACTCGACGAGCGCGAGCAACTCGCCCGTGAGAAGGACTTGCAATACATCGGCCTCGACGGCTCCGTCGGCATCATCGCCAACGGTGCGGGGCTGGCGATGAGCACCCTCGACGTCGTCAATCAAGTCGGTGGCACGGCCGCCAACTTCTTGGACATCGGCGGCGGCGCCAACGCGGATGTGATGGCTGCTGCGCTCGAGGTCATCAATTACGACCAGAACGTCAAGAGCATCTTCGTCAACATTTTCGGTGGAATCACCCGCGGAGAAGAGGTCGCGAAGGGAATCGTCGAGGCCCTCAACCGGGTCCAGCTCAAGGCCCCGATCGTGATCCGTCTCGATGGCACGAACGCGGAAGAGGGCCGTCAGATCCTGGCCAGTGCCGGCATTCCGGAGAGCGTGTTGCAGAGCAAGCCAACGATGTTGGAAGCAGCTCGAGCGGCAGTGGCCATTGCAAATGGAAATTCGAACGGGAACGGAAACTGAGTCATGTCGATATTCGTCGATCAAAACACCAAGGTCATCGTCCAGGGACTCACCGGCGGGCAGGGCAAGTACCACGGACTTCGCAACCGGGCGTACGGCACCCAGGTCGTCGGTGGTGTCACGCCCGGCAAGGGTGGCCTCGATGTCGAAGGCATCCCAGTGTTCGACAGCGTCGCTGAAGCCGTTGCGGCCACCGGTGCCGATGCTTCGTTCATAGCCGTGCCGCCCAAGGCTGCATCCGCGGCGATCCTCGAAGCGGCCGCTGCCGGTGTGCGTTTCGTCGTCTGCATCACCGAAGGCATCCCAGCCCAAGATGAAGCCCGGGTATTCAACACCCTGCTCCGTGACTTCCCCGGTACTCGGTTGCTCGGGCCCAACTGCCCCGGCATCATCAGCCCCGGTAAGTGCAACATCGGCATCACCGCTGGTGAGATCGCAGCTTTGCCATCTGCGGACGGGCCGAATGTCGGAATCGTGTCACGCTCTGGCACCTTGACGTACCAAGCGCTGTATGAGTTGAAGCAGCGCGGAATCGGCGTGTCGACATGTGTCGGTATTGGTGGCGACCCGGTGCCCGGTACGAACTTCATCGACTGCCTGGCCGAGTTCCAGGCTGACCCGGAGACGCACGCGATCATCATGATCGGCGAAATCGGTGGTTCAGCGGAGGAGGAAGCTGCCGAGTTCATCAGGGCCAACGTGACCAAGCCAATGAGCGCTTACATCGCAGGCGTCACCGCTCCAGCAGGCAAGAAGATGGGCCATGCCGGAGCAATCGTCAGCGGCGGCAAAGGCACAGCTCAGGGCAAGATGGACGCCCTCGCCGCTGCGGGCGTTCGGGTTGGACTCAACCCCACCGAAGCAGGCGACCTGATGGCCGAGATCGTCGCCTCGCTCTGATCCAGCGAACCGCTGTTGGAACCGCTGGCGAGCGGCCCGCGCCGCCTCTGTAGATGTTGCTGCGTTACGAGCACGAGCTGGTGGTTCCCACGCCCATGATCCCGCGAACCACCGTGATACGGGGGTCTTCGGGTACATGGGCGTGGTTTTCGCCAAGAATGTGAAGAGCCCCGGGCCAACGGCTCGGGGCTCTATCAGTTCGTTGTTGCGTCGACCTCAGCGAGGAGGCGGAGGCGGTGGCGGGTTGCCGCCGCCGAATGGCGGGGGTGGCGGGGGAGGAGTCATGCCGGGAGGCGGTGGTGGGGCGCTGCCGGGTCCACCACCAGGGCCACTGAACTGGCTCTTCATCTTGTTGATGTCCTTGAGATCGTTCAGGTCGCCGCCGCCCTCTTGGAAGCCGAGGAAACAGCCGACCGCACAGACCACCGAGGCAATGGCCGACAGGAACAGACCGAAGCCACGATCCAGTTCGATGTCGACGCATTCACCGAAGCCGCAGAACTCGACTTTTGGCCCGATCAGCAGACGTATCACGACGAGGAGCGCACCGAGGCCAGCGGCTGCGAGCAGGATCAAGTCCCATGGCAGTCCGCCCCTCTTGATCGTTCCAGTCATCAGCAAGATGCTGATGACGCCAACGGCCACGATGAGCAGCCATGGGATGGTGCCCGTGAAGAAGAAGTCGAACGCGTTGCCGCCCGTCTCACCACCTCCGCTGGCCCATGCGAACAGACCGAAGATGAGCATTCCGGCGCTGCCGCCCAGCTTCAACCAATCGGATGTCTTGAACTTGCTGAAATCCACGTCTGCCTCCAATGACTCAGGGTGTGCGTTCCCACGTGTGAACCGAACCGTAGTGCATTCCGTCGAGCGGATCGCGCACCTCAGCCCGCGGCCAACATTGCGTTGTCATCGATGTCGAGGCAGTCGGCTCGACCATGGAGGTAGTAGTCGTCGCGACCGACGTCGAGGGTGATGTTCATGAAGTCGGACACGGTCCGGCCGCCGTTGTACACCAGTTCGCGAGCAGAGCCGCTGGCATGACCGCCGTCGTTGTTCGGCGCGCACGACGGCACCGCACCCATCACGTGAGCGACTTCATGGGCGAGGCGATACGTGCCTCCGTACGGGAACACGTCCATGGTCGGCTGGATGCAACCGGTGGGCAACAACGTCATGGAGGGTGTGGTCACGCCGCAGTACGACGCCGCTTCGTAGGCACCTTCCAGCCAAACGACCGGGAACAACCCAGCGACATCTGGAGATTGGGCAGCGAGTGCCTGGTTGATTTCCGCTGGTGCATTGTGGTTCGTGTTCAGTTGAGCGATTGTCGAAGCAAGGGTGACGGTCACAACCCGAATCGCCGCGCCGTTGCGAGCGAACACGGGATGACGGCCACCTGTCTGGCCGTCGTACCAGGTCTGTACCGAAGAAACCTCGGTCGCGATCGCCTGTTGTCGGTTGGCGACGGCGCTGGTTCCGCTCGGAATCGCAAGAACGGCGATAAATGACGACTTGGGCACCGAGGCCACCTGAGCGCTCGGGGCCGATCCATTTCCGCTGGTGTCAACCGCAACCACCTGGTAGTAGAGCCGGATTCCGTTCGAGAAGAAATAGGTGTCCGAAAACATTCGGAGTGACCCGGTCCAGATTTGTTGTCCGAGTTGACCGGCGACGGTCGAACGAAACAATCGATAGGAACCGAGATCGGCAACATTCACGGCGTCCCACCTGACGCGATACGACCCGAAGAGAGTCTCAATGGCGAGACCAGTTGGAGCCGGTGGAGCAGTCACATCCGGCGTCGGTGGGCTGTTTATGGTGGTCGTGGTGATCGTGGTGGTGGTCGTCGTCGTGGTCGTGGTGGTGGTCGTGGCTGTCGGTGTGGTCGTCGCGATGGTGGTCGGTGTCGACGTCGATTGCGCGGCGTCGCCGACAAAGGCCCCGCTCACATCGACGATCACGTGTGCGGTGCTGGAACTGAAGATGCAGATTTGTCCGGCGATGCCGACGACGGCAACCACTGCGTTTGCCACCGTCTGCCCTTCGACGAAATTGAGGTTCGACGCGATCGGCCGCGGGCTCCCACACGGATACACCGTCAAGAAGCCGGGGCCTCCGGGGTCCGTGGCGGTGAGGTTGATCACAACAGCCCTGGCGTTCGCCGGAACGCCCCCACGACCGGCAACCGTGAGTTGAATCGTCGTCCCTTCACCGACGGTGCCGGTACCGAGAAAGGTCCCGTCGACGGTGTTGCTGCCCGGCCCAACGCGGGTCTCGAGCAGTCTGGCTGGAGAGAGCGGTACGTACGTCACCGACGCAAGCAGTGTTGCACTGAGATCGACCACGACGTCTGTTTCGACGGGGCTGAAAAGGCATACTCGACCATTGGAGCCAATGGTCGCTGTCACTGCGTTGGCGACAGTTTGGCCGGCGGTGAAGTTGACGTTCGAGGCGTTTGGTCGACTGCGGCCACACGGGAAGACGGTCAGAAATCCGGCATCGCTCGGGTCCACGATTGTGACATTCAGAAGTGCGGTCGTTGCGGTGGCTGGCGCGGCGCCTCTGCCAGCGATGACCAGTTCCAAGGTCGTCCCCGCCATCACTCGGCCGATGCCCGCAAAGGTCTGATCCACGGTCGCAATGCCCGGCCCAGTTCGCGTGTCCAATAACCGCGCCGGCGAGACTGCGATGAAACCGGTCGACTTCGTGTACGCGCCATTGACGTCGACCACCAGATGGGTCTCTGCGGTCGAGAACAGGCAGATCGCACCCGACTGACCAATGACCGCTGTCACCGAATTTGCGATCGTCTGATCGGCGACGAAGTTGATGGTCGACGCATTTGGCCTGGGGCTCCCGCACGGGAAGGCCGTCACGAAACCGGGTCGATCGGGTTCGGTCACGGTGATGTTGAGAACGACCGCGACAGCACCGGCGGCGACGCCGCCGCGTCCTACGACCTTCACTTCGACGACCGCTCCAGAGGCGACGAGGCCGGCGCCGAGGAGTTGGTGGTCCACCGTGTCGATGCCAGGCCCAATCCGAGTATCGAGTAGGCGCGCCGGTGAGAGGGGCACGAAGTCGACGCTCGCGGCGATCGATTGCTGTGCAGACTCGATGACGCAAACAGCCAGCACGAGCAAACCAACGACTGTGACACCGAGCGTGCGGGGTCTCGCTGCTGTCGCGGTCGCCAAACGGCTCTGTGACGGACGCTGTCGAAAGTAAGGCACGAAGAGAGGACGTCATTCGCAGCTCATGATGACGCCGGTTGATGGAAAAGTTTTGCCATGAGCTTTCGACTCGGAAAACTCGCGTTCAGTTCTGTCCTAGTGTCGCTGTTCTCGCTCTTTGGGGAGCGCGAGAACCTGAAAGGGGCCAATGTGCCTGGACCGCTAGCCGGCATCAAAGTCATCGACATTTCGGCGGTGATTTCTGGGCCAATGTGCTGCCAAATTCTGCTTGATCAAGGCGCTGAGGTCATCAAAATAGAGCCACACGGTCTTGGGGACATCACCCGCGCAGGGGCATACCGTGTCGGCGACATCGCGCCGATGTACATCGCGGCGAACCGTGGAAAACAATCCGTCGCCCTCGACCTGACCCGGCCGGAAGGGATCGACGTGGTCAAGCGACTCGCCGCCGATGCAGATGTCTTTGTGCAGAACTTTCGGCCGGGCGCTGTTGATCGCATGGGTATCGGTGTCGAGGACCTTCACGCGATCAATCCGTCGTTGATCTATGTGTCGATCAGCGGCTTCGGACCGTCCGGACCGTACAGCAACTGGCGGGTCTACGACCCGGTGATCCAGGCGCTCAGCGGAGTCGTTTCGGTGCAGATGAGTATGGACATTCCGATTCCAGATCTCATCCGAACGCTCATTGCCGACAAATCAACCGCGCTCACGGCCGCTCAGGCAGTCACCGCGGCGCTGTATGCGCGAGCAACCGGGAAAGCGGGTGGGCAACACCTGGTTGTGCCGATGCTCGACTCGCTGCTCTACTGGCTATGGCCTGATGTCTTCATGAAGGAAACCTTGACCGGTCCCGACCGGGTTCCGGGGCCGCTGTTGTATCAGATCTATCGGTTGCAGCCGACCAGCGATGGGCACCTGGTGTACTTCGCTGCCAGCGATGTCGAATGGAAGGCGCTCGTACACGCGCTTGGCCATCCGGAGTGGTGGGAAGACGATCGGTTCAACTCGATCCCGGGTCGTATCGGCAACTTTGCCGATATTGGCGGCATGGTGAACGACGCCTTCCTCGACCTGAACACCCAGGAGGCCCTCGATCGGCTACACCTTCACGAGGTTCCCTCTGCCCCCGTTCTCGGCCTCGACGAGGTATTCGTCGATGAACAGGTCGTCCACAATGAAGTGGTCAAGTATTGGGAACATCCCACGGCCGGTCCGGTGCGCAGCGCCAAGCCGCCTGTGCAATGGAGCCACACGCAACACGACCATGCGTGGAGCGCCGACTCTCTCGGCCAGTCGACGGAATCGGTACTTCGATCCCAAGGGTACGACGATGTCGCGTTGCAACAGTTACGAGATCTGGGCGTGATTCATTAGGGTCGCAGCGTGCCAACAGCCCTGCTTTCAGTCTTCGACAAGTCCGGAATCGTCGAGTTCGCGACAGGTCTCTGCGACCTCGGCTGGAAGTTGGTCAGTAGTGGCGGTACCGCCAAAGCCATTGCGGCCGCTGGCCTTCCGGTCACCGACCTTGCCGACCTGACCGGCTATCCCGCGATTCTCGGACACCGGGTGGTCACGCTGCATCCCGTCATCCACGGCGGTCTGTTGGCCGACCTCGATCAAGCGGATCACGTCGCCGAACTGAAGCAGTACGGCATCGAACCGTTCGCGCTTGCAGTCGTCAACCTGTACCCGTTCAGCGGGAATCCCAGCATCGACTTGATCGACATCGGAGGTCCGACATTGATCAGGGCTGCCGCCAAGAATCATGCCCACGTCGGGGTGGTACTGGAGCCGCATCAGTACGACGGCGTGCTCGCCGAACTACGCGCGGACGGTGCCCTCAGCTCCAGCACTCGGCGGTCTCTCGCGGCCCATGCGTTCGCCAAAATTGCTGCCTACGACGCCGAGATTGCGAACTGGTTCGCCGAGCCGCAACCGGAAGCGGCGTCGCAGATTCCGGAGCTGCCGACGACGCTGCATTTGTCGCTCGAACTGGCCCAGCCACTTCGATACGGTGAGAACCCGCATCAGCACGGTGCTCGCTATCGACGCTCGGGTGCGACGAGTTGGTGGGACACGGCCGTGCAGCACGGCGGCAAGGAACTCAGCTACCTCAACGTGTACGACACCGAGGCGGCGTGGCGGTTGGTCAATCGCATCGGCCAGCCGGCGGTCGTCATTGTCAAGCACGCGAACCCCTGTGGCGTGGCCATCCACGACGACATCGCCGAGGCGTACATCCGTGCGAACGCCTGTGATCCAGTCAGCGCGTTCGGCGGGATCGTCGCCGTGAACCGGGAGGTGGACGCCGCGTTGGCGACAGCGTTGGCGCCGGTGTTCACCGAGGTGGTGGTGGCCCCGTCGTTTCATCCCGACGCGTTGGCGATCCTGCTGGCGAAGAAGAACATGCGGGTCCTCTCGGCAACTGCAACACCCGACCAACTCTGGGATCTTCGTACGGTCGACGGTGGGTTGCTCGTCCAACACGCGGACACCGTCAACCTCGACCGTGGTTCGTGGACAGTGGTCACCGATGCCCATCCAACGAATGAGCAATGGATCGATCTTGCGTTCGCGTGGCAGGTCTGTGCGGCTGTCAGCAGTAACGCGATCGTGTTTGCAAAGGACGGTCAAGCGTTCGGGATCGGTGCCGGCCAGCAAAATCGTCTGGACTCAGCCCGAATCGCTCAGGAGCGAAGTGCGGGTCGAGCCGCTGGCGGTGTGTGCGCAAGCGATGCCTTCTTTCCATTCCGTGACGGACTCGACGCTGCGGCCAATGCGGGCATCACGGCAGTCATCCAGCCAGGGGGAAGCGTCCGAGACGACGAGGTGATCGCCGCGGCAAATGAGCACGGCATCGCCATGGTGTTCACCGCCGAGCGTCACTTCCGCCACTGACCCGCTTCTCGATTCAGTCGCGGCGTAGCGCGGAACCCAGTCGAGTTCGATCTCGTTCGGTCTCGTTCAGCTGCGACGGAACAACCGCTTGATCCGTGCTCGCACCGCATCGAACGCGCCTGCCAGGCCGGTGCGGCGCAATGTTGCGACACGTGGTGCGGTGGAGATGCCGGTCGGATTCGTGAACGGGATCGTCGCCGTTGCACCGAGCGGATCGAGCGACTCGACTCCGTCAGACTGGATCCTGTCGGTGAATCGGGTGCCGTCGAAGTACCTGTCGTCGGCTCGGCCGTAGGGGTCCGGGCGCCACCCGGGATCTGTTGTCGACATTCAATTCCATCCTTCGACCGCCACAGCGCTCCTGCAGCGCCGTTCCATTGTTGCACGCCCGGGGTCTGGTTGACATGAGTCATGGGTGACCCGCTGGCGGGGTCCGGCCGACCTCATCCGCCATACTGGAGCATCGCCACGTCGGCCCCCACCCGCGGAACTTCCTCTCACATCAGTCGCGTGCCGTATCTCCCCGGCCTCGACGGCATGCGCGCGCTCGCGGTGATGGCGGTGATGATCTTCCATGCCAATCACGGCTGGCTGCCTGCAGGTTTCCTTGGCGTGGAGGTCTTTTTCGTCATCAGTGGTTACCTCATCACACTGCTGTTGATCGCCGAGCACGAGCGCGACGGCGAGGTCTCGCTGGCTGCGTTCTGGGGCCGCCGATTCCGCCGATTGCTGCCAGCGCTCTACCTGACCCTTGTCGGTGTCGTTGTCTATTGCGCACTGTTCAAACGCAACCAACTCGGTCAACTGCGCGGCGACGTGGTCGGTGCGATCGTGTACGTCAGCAACTGGTTCCAAATCTGGACCGGCCAGGGATACGGGGCGCAAACGGCCTTCGTGCCGCTGCGC
>JANOQU010000190.1:0-7154 GCA_031422355.1 Actinomycetes bacterium | reverse complement strand
GTCATTCGCATCCTCCAGGGTGCCGCCCATTCGCGAACGACCCCGAATATACTTCTACATCGTGTAGTTGCTCTGATGTCGGGGCGCTGCGTCACCCGACAGCCTATGCCTCCTCCAAACCTTCGCCGCCTTGCCCTGGCCATCGTCGCGATCCTTGCGGTCCTTGGCACAGCAGTCGCCCTGCCGTCGGGCACTGCGTGGGCACACAACACTCTGCTCTCAAGCGACCCGTCCGACGGCGCCGCGGTCGCATCGGCACCGTCGCAGATCACGTGGGTCTTCGACAACACAGTGCCACTGGAGTCGATGACCGTCACGATGATCGACGCCACCGGCGCCCGCAGCGAACTGAGCGGATCAACCCACGGAGCCGCAGGAGAGACCGAAGTCGTCACCCCACTCCCGCCGCTACAGCCGGGCCCTGTCTCACTGCGATGGCGCCTCGTCGGGCCCGACGGTCACCCGATCACTGGCCGGGTCGACTTCACGATCACACCGCCCGCCACCACCACCGTCGCAGTCGCGGCCACTGAGACGACGATGCCCGCAGATGTAGCAACGACTCTTGCGACCGCGGTCCCGGCCGCCTTCGAGGAGACCTCGGTAGATCAGGGCGACGGCGCGTACTCGACGCCCACATCGATGCGATGGCTTCTGCGATATTCCTCGTACCTGACGATTATGGCGGTCGTTGGGATCCTTCTTACTGCCGCCTACGTCTGGGCCAACGCCAGCACTCATTCGATGCTGCGACGGATCCTCAGTAGTTCCCTGTTGGCCACCGCTGCTCTCGGGCTCTTGCAACTGCTCGTGATCGCCTCCGATGTCAGCGGCAAGACGCCATGGGCCTCTTTCGGGTCGATCGATGCCGCCACGACGACTGACGCTGGAATGGCATTCGCGATTCGTATCGTTCTCGCGCTGTCGATGTGGTTGCTGCTGTTCCAGTCCCGCATCGTTCAACCGGACGTGTACTGGACCGCCGTCACGATTCCCGGGCTCGGGCTGCTCGGAACGTGGGCGTTTGCCGGCCACTCACGTTCGATGCGCTGGCCAGAAATCGGCGTGATCACAGACGTCGCTCACCACGCCGCGGCAGCAGCCTGGATCGGCGGGCTGGCGATCATCGGCTGGATCGTCATCCCAAAGACGAAGGTCGATGTGCTGGTGCCTGCCGTCAAGCGGTTCTCCAGGGTCGCTGCGACGTGTGTCGCCATACTCGTCGTCACCGGACTCATTCAGACCGTCCGTCTCGTCGGCAACCCCACAGATCTGTTCGACGTCAACCACGGCCGCTACCTCGCCGTCAAGATCGCCGTACTCGCTGCCATGCTCGGCATCGCCAACGCCAACCGGCGGCGCGTGGACCGTCGACTCGACGAATCGACAGAACTCTCCCACCACATCGGTGGACTGCGCCAGGCCGTCCTCGCCGAATTCGCGATCGGCCTTGTCATCGTCGCCATCACCGCGGGAATGGTCGTCTCACCGCCCGCCTCCAGTCAGCCCGAAGCCGGCGCGTCGGCAGATCCGAACTCCCCTGTATACTACATTCTGTAGTAGTCGTACCTGAAAGGCTCCCCTATGAAGCTTCGCCGTGTTGTCGCACCCGCCATCGCACTCTCGTTCATCGCCGTACTCGCCGCCTGCGGTTCGGATCACCCCTCGGCGGCACACACCACCAAGGACACCGCATCCCCCGGCGGCGGGGCCGCAACCAGTGCGTTCAACGACGCCGATGTCGAGTTCGCACAGGGGATGATCGCCCACCACGAACAAGCGATCGAGATGGCCGAAATCGCCCTCGATCCCAACATCGGCGCAAGTCCCGCAGTCCTCGACCTTGCGACAAGGATCAAGGGTGCCCAAGACCCCGAAGTCGAACTGATGACCGGCTGGCTGACTGCTGCGGGCGAGCCCGTCGCGATGGACGAATCAGAGGGCCATGAGATGTCATCGATGGACGGCATGATGACTGCCGATCAGATGGACGCAATGGCAGCGATGACCGGTACTGGATTCGATCAAATGTGGCTCGCCATGATGATCGCCCACCACGAAGGTGCTGTCAGCCAGTCCCAGACGGTCAAGGCAAAAGGCTCGAACGCTGATGTGCTCACCCTCGCCGACCAGATCATCACCGCCCAGCAGGCCGAGATCGCCGAGATGAACGCGCTCCTCCAGGGCTGACCGCCAGAATCACCCCGCACTCAAGCGGGATGGGACTCAAGTAGCGCCCGCAGCAGGTTCACGACGCCCCCGCTTTGTTGACTGGAAGCTTGGCACGCACCCACTCCGGGAAGCCGTCCTCCAGCCGTCGCGCAGCGCGCCCACGCCGGCGCAGCATCCGAACTGCTTCGTCTGCGAACACGCAATACGGCCCACGGCAGTAGGCGACCACCTCGACGCCAGCGGGCAGTGACTTGATGTTGGCGGCGAGCTGGTCGATCGGCAGGGAGCGGGCGCCGGAAATGTGTCCGGCCGCAAACTCGGCCGCGGGCCGCACATCGACAACAACGACATCTCCAGCGACGAGACGCTTCACGAGTTCGTGTCGGTCGATCTGCTCGAGCCTGTCACGGTCGCCGAGATACGCAGCGGCGAGGTCATCGAGCTGTTCGTGATGCCTAGCCGTGACATCACGTAAGGCAGACCAGAGGTCACCAACTCGCGTCGAGGCCAGCCGGTAGTAGATCCGGGTTCCGTCACGCCGGGTTGTCACCAAGCCGGTCGTGGCGAGGACTCGAAGATGGAAGGAAGTGTTGGCGACGGTCTGGCCGATCTCGGCAGCCAGCTCGTCGACGTGGCGTTCGCCCTGGGCCAGCACATCGACCAATTCCGCGCGGCGTCCGTTGCCGAGCGCCTTGGCCACCTCGCCGAACGCGTCGAACAGCGCATCCTTTGCGTGTCGATCACCCATCGTTCGAACCCTTCACTCAGAGCCTCCTCAAAGAACTACTTGACAATGTAGCCTGTCGACGTATATTCAAGACTCTACTTGAGGAGTTACGTTGGTTGGAATCCGGGCGTTCGTCGACGAAGGGTTAGGGCACTCGTCCTACCTCATCGACCTCGGCGATGGCACGGCAGCGATCGTGGACCCGCCCCGCTTTCCGGACGAACACTTGGCGGCCGCCGGCAGCCAGGGCATGTCACTGCGGTGGACGATCGACACGCACTCACATGCCGACTACGTCACCGGCAGCCCATCCCTCGCCGTCCAGTCCGACGCCACGTTCATTGCGCCGGAGGCATCGAAGCTGGAGACACAGCACCGAGCCGTGCGCGACGAACAACTCATTGGTTTGGCGCCCGGCGTGACACTGCGAGCGATCTGGACGCCTGGCCGCACGCCCGACCACCACGCCTATCTCGTCGAGCGCAATGGGTCACCGGTCGCGCTCTTCACCGGCGGTTCCTTGATGGTCGGCTCAGTCGGGCGAACCGATCTCTGTGGTGCGGATCTCGCTGAACCGCTGGCGCATGAAATGTTCCACTCATTGCGTCGTTTCGATGCTCTCCCCGATGAACTCGAAGTCTTGCCGACCCATGGCGCCGGCTCGTTCTGTTCCGCACCGGGCGGAGCTGACCGCACGACCACATTGGGACGCGAGCGTGCCACGAATGCGTTGTTGAGAATCGACGATGAGGACAGCTTCGTCGAACACCTCCTCGCCGGGTTCGGCTCATTCCCCACCTACTTCTCCCGACTGCCCGAGTTGAACCGACGCGGCCCACGCTTCTATCCGCGACTCCCGCAACTCGACCGCCTCGATGTCGACGGCACCCACCAACACGTCGCCGCCGGGGCGCTGATCGTCGATACTCGACCGATCGCCGAGTTCGCGTCCGGTCACATCCCTGGTTCGATCTCGAATGCGCTCAGACCGACGTTCGCCAGTTGGCTCGGCTGGATCGCCGAACTCGACCAACCGATCGTGATCCTCGCCGGCACCGATCAGGACCGTCACGAGATCGTGCGTCAAGCCCTCGACATCGGTCACGACAACATCCTCGGCGAACTCGACGGCGGAATGGACGCCTGGCGAGCCTCGTGTCGACCGATCGACGGCGTCGATCTCATCGCTCCCAACAATGTCGCTGGCGCCGTGATCGACGTCCGCCAGCGCAGCGAACACGAGGCGGGCCACATCCCGGGCGCAATCAACATCGAGCTCGGCGAACTCGCTCACTGCGGCGTTCCCGACGGCCCGGTGACGGTGATGTGCGGGCACGGTGAACGCGCCATGACCGGCGCCAGCATCCTCACCAGGCTAGGCCAGCGCGAGGTCAGCGTGCTCGACGGCGGCCCCGAGACGTGGGCCGAGTGGAGCGGTCAGGAACTGGCGGTCGGCCCGTGAGCGCACCCGACACCGCGCCACTCCGCTTGGGCTTACGGGAGAACCTCGCCCAGTTTTCGCTGCTGGTCGGAGTCAACGCTCTCGTCGGCGGCATGATCGGACAGGAGCGAACCGTTCTGCCGCTGCTCGCCGAGGAAGAGTTCGGGCTGACCAAATTCACCGCCACGCTCACGTTCATCGCTGCGTTCGGGATCGTCAAGGCCGGCACCAACTTCTTCGCCGGCACGCTGTCGGACCGCTACGGCCGCAAGCCAGTGCTGATCGCCGGCTGGATCATCGGCATCCCAGTCCCCCTCATGCTGATGTGGGCACCGACGTGGGGATGGGTGGTGTTCGCCAATGTGATTCTCGGCGTCAACCAGGGTCTGACCTGGTCGACCACGATCATCATGAAGATCGACCTCGTCGGCCCCGCCAAGCGCGGGGTCGCGATGGGTTTCAACGAGGCAGCCGGCTATGTCGCCGTCGCCGCCACCGCGCTCGCCACCGGGTACATCGCGGAGCAGCACGGACTGCGACCCGCACCGTTCTTCCTCGGCCTCGCCTTCGCCGGCCTCGGCCTCGGCCTCTCGACGCTCTTCGTCCGAGAAACACGCGACTACGCCCGCCACGAGGCCGCCACTCACGTCACCACCAACGATGCTCTCCACGACCAGCTCACCACCCGCGAGATCTTCACCCTCACATCATTTCGCGAGAAGGCACTCTCCTCCGCGTCACAGGCCGGCCTGGTGAACAACCTCAACGATGGCCTGGCCTGGGGCCTGTTCCCGATCTTCTACGCCGACGCCGGGCTATCTGTCGGCCGCATTGGCGTGCTCGCTGCGATCTATCCGGCGGTGTGGGGAGTTGGGCAGATCGTCACCGGTGCGCTGTCCGACCGGATTGGCCGCAAGCCTCTGATCGTCGGTGGGATGCTCCTCCAAGCCGTCGCCATCGCCATGATCGCGGCCACCACCGGCTTCGGCCCCTGGGCGTTCGGGGCTGGCTTGCTCGGGGCGGGCACCGCAATGGTCTACCCGACACTGCTGGCCACGATTGGCGACGTCGCTCACCCCCTCTGGCGTGCTCGATCGGTTGGCGTCTACCGGCTGTGGCGCGATGCCGGGTTTGCTGTCGGCGCGCTCGTTGCGGGAATCCTCGCCGACCTCGTGTCGATCAAGGCCGCGATCTACTCCGTTGCAGCCCTCACCGCGCTCTCCGGTGTTGTCGTCCTCATCCGCATGTACGAAACCCATCCACCCGCGGTCGATGTGCGCGTGGCTGGATGACGAGCTGGCCTCGTCAGGTTTCGGCGAGAACCTCGATCTCATCGATGAGGTCCGCCGCGGTCGGCATCGAGGCGATCTCATCCGCGACGCGCGTCGCCGCATCTCGGTGCGCTACGCCGCCGAGCAGCAAGCGCAGTGACTGATCGATGTCGTCGGCGCTCCGGCTCGTTGGGCCCGCAATCACACCGCACCCGGCATCACGGACCGCCTCGGCGTTCTGCCATTGATCCGCGAAAAGTGGAACGACGAGCTGAGACAGCCCGTACGACGCTGCGCCGAGTACGGTGCCAGCTCCACCATGGGAGACCACAAGTGCTGACCGCAGCAGCACGTCGGCCTGCGGGACGAAACGCTCGACGCGAACATTGGACGGAACGGGTCCGATGTCTGCAGACTCGACATGAGATCCAATGGTCGCCACGGCATCGATGTCGAGGTCCGCGATGACAGCGAACACGTCGCGCCAAGGAAACGTCGTTGCGGCGCGTTCGGTCCCAGCGGTCACGTACGCGCACGGTCGCGCTGAGCCGAGACCCGCTACCCATTCCGGTGGCGGTCCTGCCGATGGAGCGCCAGTCGCTCGGGCGGGGCGAACTGCCGATGAGTTCGGTCTCTGACCGAACGACGGTGGGAAGGGGTGGACGTACATCTGGCCGTAGACGTCGTCCCACGAGGGATCGTCGAGGCCTTCGGCGCGCCAGAGCGGAACAAGTTCGTTCATCACCTCTTGTCGAGCAGTCTCGGGCAGCACGCCACTGAAGGCGACCGTGACGAGGGGGATGCCGCGTGCCGCCGCCATCGGTGCCACTCCCAGCTCGGCGACTTCGCGCACCACGACATCCGGCCTCAGCTCGTCCAAGATCGGGGCAAGATCGCGTTGCATCACTGGCCCCGCGGCGCGTGCAAAGAAGGCTGCGAACATCGGACCTCGCCGGTCGGCCATCGGGAGCTGCATGATGCGCCCGAGTTCATCAGCCGCAGCCTCACGGCGATCCGCCGTCGTCATCCCCGCGACAGACCACTCGAACCCCATCGCCGCGACTGCAGCGCCGCCATCGGAGGCTGTTGCCCACCGCACGTCGTGGCCCCGGCGGCGTAACGCCAGCGCCAACGGCGCGAGCGCATGGATGTGGCCGGAGCCGCCGGTGCTCGTGCAGAGCACCCGCAACTGACGACTTCCAGGGATCATCACGCGTCGAATCTTAGGGTCCTTGGTCAAGGCCCATTGTCAGTCACTCTGGTGAGGGAATATCGCGACGTCTGTATATTCCCTCGCCAGAACGTCGTGAAAGTCCGACGTCGGTGACTCCAGCCGACCGCCGCGTGGTCTTCGTCACGTTGCGGCGGCTACGTCGCCGCGCTGGCTGAGAAGACAAAACTCGTTGCCTTCCGGATCTGCCAAGACGAACCAGGTCTGGCGACCTTGGTCGATGTCGACATGGCGTGCGCCGAGTGCGAGGAGCCGCTCGAGTTCTTGCTCCTGATCGACATCAGCTGGCCGCAAGTCGAGGTGAATCCGGTT
>JANOQU010000189.1:0-2935 GCA_031422355.1 Actinomycetes bacterium | reverse complement strand
CGTCGACAACGGTGTTCGTCAGGTCGGTGTAGTACTGAATCTGCAGGTCGACGATGTCGGGATTGACAGTGATATTGCGTTGCACCGTGTTGTTGGCCGTGTTCGGATCGAACGAATCCGACGACACGCTGGCGGTCACCGTCTTGGCGCCGGCGATGGTCGGCAAGAGCGTCACGTCGAAGAAGCCCGTCGCCGAGAAGCGCGAGAGATTCGCGAGCGAGCAGTCGACATCGTTGGCCACATCGACAACGCACGAGACCGACGAACTGTCGTAGACCAAACCGGAAGGCAGATCGATGTGCAGATTCAGCGACGACGCTGTCGACGGACCGCTGTTGTAGATCGAGTACCGCAGCGTGGTCAACTCGCCATCGCCGGCATCGAGTGCGATGACCGGGTTCGCCGTGACGAAGGCGGAGGAGAAGCTGAGGTCCGACGTCAGCGGTTCGACAGTGATCGTGACGGTGGCGGTATCGGTGCCACCGTGGCCGTCGTCGATGACGTACGTGAACGAGTCCGGCCCGAGGTAACCGGCATTGGCGGTGTACGTGCAGTAGTAGCCGTCACACGTCGCTGTGCCGTGGGTAGCCGGTGTCGCAGCCGTGGCGTCTAGAGAGTCGAACTCCGTATCCGAGTCATTCGACCAGATTGCGATTTCGGTGGGCTCGCTGCCGTACACGGTGACTGCGTCGTCACCTGCAACTGGTCGCTGATTCGGTGTCACGGTGATCGTGACCGTGGCAGTGTCGGCACCGCCGTGGTAGTCGCTGGCGGTGTAGGTGAAGCTGTCGGGACCGACATATCCGGCGTTGGCTCGATAGGTGCACGAGTACGAGCATGTGACCGTGCCGTGGGTGGGCGGCGTTGCGACGGCCGAGGCGAGTACATCGCTATCGCCATCGGTGTCGTTGCCAAGCACGGAGAGGTAGTTGAACCCTGAACCCCGCACGGTGTAGCTGTCATCGACGGCAATCGGTGCAAGGTTCGCCGTGACCGTGACGGTGACCGTTCCGACGGCGGAACCGCCGAAGCTGTCGGTCAGCAGGTACGTGAACGTGTCGGTACCGACGAACCCAGCATCGGCGACATAGGTGCAGTACAACGAGTTCACGCAGCTGGCCGTTCCGTTCGTCGGGTCACTATCGAGAACAAAGCTGATCGAGTCGTCGTCGGGGTCGGAATCGTTTCCGCCGACGTAGACGAATGCGACCTCTGTGCCGCGCACAGTCGCCGTATCGGGCGCTGCAATCGGATTTTCGTTGCCGGCCGTCAAGTGTGCGTCGATTCCGGTCGTCGTCGCGCCTGCGGTGACGACGATGGTCTGCGCAGTCGCTTGCGATTCGGCGTTGTCGAACCACTCGGTCCGGTAGCCGGTGGCAGTGAAGAGAGCGGTGTAGGAGCCAGCGGCAAGACCATGAAAGACATACGAACCGTTCGTCAACGAGCACGTCGTATTGGAGTAGGTCGCTTCGATCGTCAGTTGGACACAGCCGCTGCTCAACGGTAGGCCCGTGTCGGAGTCGAACATCGTTCCGCTGATTGCGCCACCGAGAACCAGTGCCGCGTTGAACGTGTTGGTCGGCTGTGCGAGCAACGTGATCGGGTCGCTGGTCCGCACATAGTCGGAGCCGAAGGGGCCGTAGACGTACACCGTGCCTGCGCCGAGCGGCACACCCGACATCGAGTATTGGCCGGTCGAGTCGGTGCAGTCATATGCCGACGTGCCGGAGACGATCACCTGGACACAGGCGTTGAAGATCGGCAACCCGGTTGCGACCGCCGTGATCGTGCCGACCACGGTCGTGGCGGGCGCGAGCGACGCGTTGATCCCCGTGGTCGTGACTCCGAGAGCAACTGCGACCGGATCAGCGTTCGAGTACTGCGATGCAGATCCGTCGTAGGTCTCGGTGACGAACTGTCCGTTCGTGTGGCTAAACGTCACGAAGTACTGCCCGGGAGCCAGGCCACCCAGGTCGTAGGTGCCAGATGGTCCGACACATCCCGTTGCAACTGTGACGTTTGTCCACGAACTGGCGCTGAGATCCACCCGCCGAGAAATCGTGACACACGCCCCGTCGATCGGCAGGCCCGTTGCATCGGCTGTGATCGTTCCCGAAATCCGGCCGCCCAACGTCATCGCCGCATTCACGTTCGGCGTCGTTGTCGCACTGACGACGACGACATCGTCGGAGTCCGCATACGAATACGCCCCGTTCCACCACTGGGGGCTATAGGTCGAGCCCGCGACCGGCTTGAATCGGACCCGGTACGTGCCGGCGACATAGCCGCTCAGCTGATAGTTGCCACTTGCATCGCTACAGGTGTTCAGACCCGACGACTCCGGAAAGGTCGGGCTCGACCCTTCATACGCCGCCGACACATACAGCTCTGGGCACACTCCAGATACGGCCAGCCCACTCGTCGCATCCGTGACCCGGCCGGTGATCACGCCGTAGACGGGCCGGCGAGTCAAGCGGAGATTGATTCCAGGGACGGTCGCCCCAACCCCGACCACCACCGGCGTGGCGTTAGCAAAGGTCACGTTGTCGAAGTACTCCGGGTAGTACGTGGGGTTGCCGCCGAAGGCAACGGTGCACGAGCCGGCGTTGACGGGCACTTCGTACGTGCCGTTCGCCAACGTGCTGACAGTTACTCCATAGAACGTGTCAGAGTCGCAGTTCACCGTGATCGCGGCGTTGGCGATCGGCGCCAGGGTGGTGTCGTCGATCACGGTTCCGGTGATCTTGCCCTGCGCGGCGAGGACGAAATTGGCGGTTGCCGTCGCACTGCCGACGACATCGATCGTCTGTGCGGTCGCGTACTGCTTCTGGTTGTCGAACCACTCGGTGGTGTACCGCACGCCGGTCGAGAAGAAGTACGGCGAGGCCTGAACCTTGTACGAGCCGGGGTTGGCACGGAAGGTGTAGGTGCCGCC
>JANOQU010000188.1:0-4517 GCA_031422355.1 Actinomycetes bacterium | reverse complement strand
CCACCGTCGGGTGCCCACTCGCGACGTCAACAAGGTGATCGCCGCCGCCCAGCAGAAGCAGCCAGCGCCAGGCGGTACGCGTGTTCTGTATGCAATGCAGGGTGCAACCGAGCCGCCGACGTTCACGCTGTTCGTCAATCGCGAACTGCCGAACACCTATCTGCGCTACATAGAGCGCAGCATTCGAGAGGCGTTCGGGTTCGGATCCACACCGATCAAGCTGCGCGTTCGTCGCCGCACCGAGTAGCGCGCCGTATGCCTTGGTGTGAGGACTGCGCGAAATACCATGCGCCATCGGCGATGTCAGATGCCGGGGAATGCCCGACATGCGGCCGGACCTTGGAAGCGCCTTCGATGCCCGAGCCGGTCACCGCAAAGACGCTCAACCTCAAGCGACTGGCAGCTGGAGAACATCCCGAGAACGAAGATGATGAGGGTGCGCCGTGGCATTTCAAGCTGCTGATGGTGCTGATGGTGTCGTATCTCATCTGGCGGATTGTGTATCTCTTCATCTGAAGTCGGCAGTCGGCACCCGGCTACTGGGACTTGTGCAGGACTCAATGAGTACTCGATTCGTATCGTCGACCGTCTCAGATGGTCCATAATTCGAAGGTCACCGAATTGTGTCGACGGCTCCAGGAGCGAGCCGGATCAAAAACCCAGGAGTGCATTGTGAACGTCCCACCGAGTTTCCCGGGCCCACCACCTCCCGGTCAGCCGAACCCCGGTCAGCCGAACCCTGGTCAGGGCGGCCAGTGGCCACCGACTCAAACTCCGATCGGTCAAGGTCCCGCCATGGGTCCGCCTCCCGGGCCGCCGTACGGCCAGCCCGCTGCCTTCGGCGCCAATCCAGTTGGCCCGACTGCCGCCCTCGGTCAAACCAACATTGGTGGGGCCGGTTGGACGCCCGAGCCGCCAATGCCCGACAGCAGTGGCCGCAAGACGGCTCTGATCATTGGCGTCGTCGTCGCTTTGGTGGTTCTCGGTGGGGCCGCATTCGCACTGACTCGCGATGACGGATCTGATGCAGTCAAGGAAGCCGAGTCGATCAATTCGCAGGTGCAAGAGGACATCGACGACGTCCTGGACACCATCCCGACGATCCCGCCGATCACGATCCCGGAAATCGTCATTCCAACGATCAGCATCCCCGAGATCTCGATTCCGCCAGTTCCGACCTTGCCTCCCGAAGCGACTGTTGTCGAGACTGTTGTCGAGACCGTCGTCGAGACGACGATTCCGGCGCCGGCGATCAACCTGTTCACGGGTACACAGGCCTCTGAGATGATCACTCAGGTCGCAGCCGCCCGCGCCGCGGTGCCGCTGCGAATCCTCGGTGCGCTGATCTATCCGGAGTACGCGTTCGTTCAGGTCCAGGACCCGACGATTCCTGCGAACGTGGACGAGTACGAATGGCGTGGCACGCCCAGCGCCCCCGCACCCGTCACGCTGACCGGCGGCGGAGAGTTGGAGGCGAATCTGTTCTCCGATACCGAAGTCAACTGGGCTGGTCTTCCGGCTCTGGTCGACGCAGCACTCGCCCAGATCCCGATCGAGGGAGCCGCCGTATCGCACATCTCGATCAAGCGGAACCTGCCTTTCACCGACGCCGTCCAGATTCGGGTCTTCGTCACAGGCACCCGAACCAGCGGCTACCTCGACGCCGATGCCCAGGGAAACGTGCTTGCCGTTCAGCAGGGCTGATTCGACCACTCTTGGTGTCTTCCGACTCACCGAGAAAGGACCGAAGGCTCTACTGACTCTGCATTGAGTGCGGGATCGTGGTGGTATGACCGCAATCTCTGATGTTGCCGACGCTCCGTTCATCCCGGTTCCTGGCGGGCGTGTCATCGTTGGTTACGACGCGTCACCATTCGCCGTCGCAGCGCTCGAGTGGGCCGCCAGGGAAGCAGTCGCTCGGTACGCGCCGCTGCTCATCATCACGGCTTCGACTCCGTCGGACGCCACCGACTTCTACGACGTCGGCCAGCGCCGCCGGGCCGCACTGGCCGAGGTTGCCGCCAGCCTTGCGATCCGCTATCCGCAGTTACGCATCGAGCAACTCGCCACTGTCATGGATCCAAGCGACGCCCTTCTCGACGATGTCGCGGTCGACGACTTGCTCGTCATCGGTGCATCTACCGGGAGCGCCGCCAAACGGATGCTCCTCGGCTCGGTGGCTCGCGCTGCAACTCTGCGAAGCCCGTGCCCGGTCATCATCGTCCGAGAGCTTCCGACCGGATCAGCGATCAAGAACATCGTCGTCGGCGTTGACGGCTCAAACGCCGCTGAAGCAGCAATCGAATGGGCCGCCAGCGAATCCAGGTTTCATGGCGCTGACGTCGACATCATCCACGCATCGAACGGCGAGACGACTTGTGAGGCACAACTGATGGTCGACTCTGCAGTCGCTTCCTGCAAGCTCTTGACTCCGAACCCTGTCCGGGGCCGGGTCGGACGAGGTTCTGCCGTGGACGTTCTCGTCGCGGCGAGTCGACATGCCGACCTGCTTGCGATCGGATCGCGAGGGCGGAGTGGCTTCAAGACTGCAATCTTCGGATCGGTTGCAATAGCGACCACGGCCAAGGCGCGCTGCGCGACGGCTGTCACGCACCCTCATGGACCGCGGTAGCGGGGGCCCGGCGTTGTCGCAGCGGGGGAGCCGCCCATAGCATCGTGCAGCCGATCGATTTGTGGCATGCCAACCGAACTGTCCAAGTATTGTCCGAGATCCAAGGCCCCCAGCCTGTTCGAAGATGGCAGTTCACGAGGTTTTCAAGAATCTTTCGGAGTCAGAAAGGCTTCGTATCACCGGACTTTTCACCAAACGGGCTGTAGCGCAGCTTGGTAGCGCACTTGTCTGGGGGACAAGGGGTCGCAGGTTCAAATCCTGTCAGCCCGACGTTGTGATCTCTCAGGAGATAGGAAACGGTCCGAACCCTCTACTTGGGGGTTCGGACCGGTTCATTTTTGGGTTGGTCGGGGTTGGTGGATTTCACGCCCTTGTTCCCGCGAAGCACAGTGATACGGGGGGTTTCGGGAACATGGGCGCATTTCTCGCCACGCTCGCCACGGCGAACTGAGGCGTGAGTGCTCAGCCCGACTTCGTCGGCATTTTGATGGTCTGTCCGGGGATGATGAGGTGTTCGGCGCCATCGGCCCAACCGTTTGCGTCGACGATTGCTTGAACGGTGGTGCCCGTCTTGGAGGCGATCAGGCTGAGGTAGTCACCGGCCTCGACCACATACGTGCTGCCAGTCGAAGCTGTTGACGTCGCAGTCGTGTCGGCGGTGGACGAATCCGTCGTGGAGTCCGTCGAAGCAGCGGTGGTCTCCGTCGTCACCGCTGGGGCGGTCGCACCCTCGGGGAGCACGATTGTGTCGCCGGGGAAGATCGGGTGATCCTGACCGTCGGACCATTCGTTGACGTCCACGATGCTCTGAATCGTGGTACCCGCTGACTTGGCGATCTTTGCCAGATAGTCGCCAGCCACAACTGTGTAGGTCAGCGACCCGGCGACGGCACCGCTGCTGCCCGACGAACTGTCGGTCGCAGCGTCAACGGAACCGTCAGCCGAACTCGTGGTCGTCGTCCCACCATCGGCCGGTGTCGCGGATTGATCCGCAGTCGGCTGGGCAATCGTCGACGACGTGGTCGTCGGGGCTGGTGCAACCGTCACGAAGTCCGTCTCGACGAGCGGGGCAAGGGTGCTGGCCGTGGTCGCACCGGTGCCGGCTGAACCAACGCACCCCGTCAACGGGGCAAGCCCGATGACGCCGAGGCCGACCAAAGCGAATGTGGATCGAATTTTGCGCATGCTGAAGTCCTACGATCTGCCAGCGCCCACTCCAAACCCGGCAGCACTCTACGAGCCTCGATTGGTCGATGCCAGTCACCCAGATCAATTACTTCGGATCAATGATCCGAGATCCGTCAGCGCCAGATCAGTGAGCCCAGATCAGTCGAGACCAAGCACCCGCAGCGCGTTCTCACGCAGGAACTTCGGCCAGACATGGTCTTTGAACGGCACATTTGGCATATCGCCCATGATCCGTTCGTAGGTCAATCCCATGGGCCAATACCCGGCGTAGATGATCTTGTCGGCGCCGCGAGTGTTGGCATAGTCGATGATTCGCTGGTTGTAATGCTGTGGTGCGAACGCGCTGGTGCTGTAGTACAGGTTCGGCCACTTCAACATCAGCTTGACCGCGAGTTCGGTCCACGGCTCACAGCCGTGGCGGGTGACGATCTTCAGTTCCGGGAAGTCGTAGCAGATGATGTCGAGCATCTCCACCTTTTGGCACATGCTGGGCAGGCGCGGGCCGGGAATGCCAGCACACGTGAACATCGCCAGGCCCAACTCCGCGCACACGGAATAGATGGGGTACCAGCGAGCATGATCGAGCGGCACCTGCGGGTGACAGCCCGCTGCGAAACCGCCGACGGATCGGATGCCGAATTCCTCGTGCATCCGGCGGATCTTGCGGACCTCGTCGACGCCTTTGTTGGGATCGGCA
>JANOQU010000187.1:0-2340 GCA_031422355.1 Actinomycetes bacterium | reverse complement strand
CAGCAGACGCAGAACCCCAAAACGACCTCAACGCCACCATCGAATACCGCACCCACCTCGCCCAAGTCCTCGTCCGCCGAGCCCTCCAAGCCAGCAGCTAACCCGGTCACCGCCCAGAAATGACGACGGCGTTCGTGTTGTCTGGCGGGGGGAACCTCGGGTCCGTGCAGGCCGGGATGCTGCAGGCACTGTTCCGAGCCAGGATCAAGCCCGACTTGATCGTCGGTACCTCCGTCGGTGCGGTGAACGGCGGATGGCTCGCTGGCCGCGGGATGGATGCAGACATCACCCAACTGGCCGATCTGTGGCGAAGAATGCGCCGGACCGACGTGTTCCCGACTCAACTTTTCGGCGGCCTGATGGGCTTCGTTGGAAAGTCCGATCATCTCGTTCCGGCGAGCGGACTGCGCAAGATCCTCAAACGCGAGTTGACGTTCGATCGTCTTGAGAACACAGCGATCCCATTTCACGTCGTCGCGACCAACCTGCTGACCGGTGTCGACGTGTTGCTCAGCCGGGGTAATGCGATCGACGCTATATGCGCGAGTGCTGCTATCCCGGGTGTCTTTCCTGCGGTTCAAATGAACGACATGACGTTGGTCGACGGCGGGGTGGTCAACAACTGTCCGATCTCGCATGCAATCCACCTCGGTGCGACTGACGTATGGGTACTGCCATGCGGATACGCGTGCGCTCTCGAGAAGCCTCCGAAAGGCGCGCTTGCTACAGCGCTGCAGGCGATCAGTCTGTTGGTCCAGCAACGTCTCCGGATCGACGCGGATCGGTATGCAGGATCTTGCAATCTCCGCATCGCCCCGGTGCTCTGTCCGATCAGGATCCCACCGACCGATTTTTCCAAAGCGGGTCAGATGATCGAAGATTCCGACGCGTTGACAACCGCCTGGCTGAAGAACCCTGCGGTCGCGATGGTCGATCCGCTTGGACCTCACGCCCACGCGACCGGATAACCTGGCCAAATCTGACGCGTCGTCAGAAACTCGTCATTCTGCAAGGGGTCATCATGGGGAATCCGGTCATCGTCGAAGCGGGTCGCACTGCGATCGGCAAGCGCAACGGTTCGTTCGCCACACTGCATGCAGCCAACCTGCTCGGGGCCGCCCAGGTCGGCGTCCTCGAACGGGCCGGCGTGGATCCGGCCATCGTCGGCCAAGTCGTCGGTGGCTGTGTCACCCAGGCCGGCGAGCAGGCAAGCAACATCACTCGAACCGCGTGGCTGCACGCTGGAATGCCCTACCAGGTCGCGGCGACCACGATCGACACCCAGTGCGGCAGCAGCCAGCAGGCCAACCACATGATCCACAACATGATCCACGCAGGCGTGATCGACATTGGACTGGCATGCGGGGTCGAGCACATGAGTGCGGTCTGGCTTGGCGCCAACGTGCCGAACAACGACGGCAATTTCATCAACGGTCGGTCCAAGCCAGAAGACTTCGCCCTCGACATGCCCGATCAATTCGGCGCAGCAGAGCGGATTGCTGCCAAGCGAGGAATCACCCGTGACGACGTCGATTTCCTCGGCCTGATCTCGCAGCAGAAGGCGATTCGGGCAACCGAGGAAGGCCGCTTCGAAGGTCAGATCATCCCGGTCACGGTGTCTGACGCAGAGGGCAACAAGACCGTCGTCACCCGCGATGGCGGCCTTCGCGAAACCTCGGCTGAGAAATTGGCCAACCTCAAGCCGGTGGTCGAAGCCGGCATCCACACAGCAGGCAACAGCAGCCAGATCAGCGACGGCGCAGCGGCCGTGCTCTGGATGAGCGAAGAGCGCGCTCTCGCCGAAGGCCTCCGCCCGCGTGCACGAATCCTTGCCCAGTGCCTCGTCGGTAGCGATCCCTATTATCACCTCGATGGACCCGTCGATGCGACTGTCAAGGCACTGGCCGACGCCGGGATGACGATGGACGACATCGACATCATCGAGATCAACGAGGCGTTCGCGTCGGTCGTGCTCAGTTGGGCAAAGGTCAACAACATCTCTCGCGAAGACCTCCTCAACAAGGTCAATGTCAACGGCGGCGCGATCGCACTTGGTCACCCTGTCGGCTCCACCGGGAGCAGGCTGATCACCACTGCGCTGCACGAATTGGAGCGAAGCGGCAAAGAGATCGCCCTCGTCACGATGTGCTGCGGCGGCGCCGTTGCCACCGGCACCATCCTGCAGCGGATCTGATCGCCGATGAGCACCGACGTGAATCCCGCCCATCTCGGCTTGCCGATCGGCCATGCCACCGAGGCAGACACTCCCTGGGTGGATATCCCAGGAGGTCAGCTTCGGCTGCTTCATTCCGACATCGCGGCCGGCGTGTGGGTCGTTGC
>JANOQU010000186.1:0-9786 GCA_031422355.1 Actinomycetes bacterium | reverse complement strand
GCATTACCGGAGCAAATTTTTACGGCCTCAATGCCTCGAACGGAACACCGTTCCCGACGCTCGCTCTCGCGGGTCCCGACGATGCAGAGATCGGCTCGGGTGCTCGCGGCCGCTGGATCCCGACCGCGTCCGTCGAACAATACGCGGCGACTCTCGCCCGCTGGTTCGCCCAATCGATACTTTGTCGACGTCCCGACGGAGGTCGACGGACCTCTCGAACAACAAGGGGAACCACGGGTGAGCTTCAACCTCGCAACCATCTTGCGCGAATCGGCCAAGGCTGCTCCGAACAAGACGCTGGTCCATTTCGCCGGCCATGAGTTCAGCTACGCCAAAGTCGACGAGATGTCGGGCAGGGTCGCTGCCAGCTTGGTCGCACTCGGGCTCAAGGCTGGCGACAAGGTGGCGGTACAGCTTCCGAATGTGCCGCACTTCCTTTTCGCCTACTTCGGCATCCTCAAAGCCGGGATGGTGATGGTTCCACTCAACCCGCTGCTCGTCGCACCGGAGGTGGCCTACCATCTCCACGACAGCGATTCGCGGCTGCTGATCACCTTCGAATCCTTCGCCGCGCCAGCCGTCGCCGGTGCACGTCAGATCTACGGCTTGCAGACGTACGTCGTCAGCCTCTCGGGGGCTGAGCCGCCTGACGGCACGCGACCGTTCGACGAATTGCTCACCGGCACGGACTCAGGGGACATCGTCGCCCTCGGCTCCGACGACACGGCAGTGATCTTGTACACCAGCGGCACGACCGGTAAGCCCAAGGGTGCCGAACTGACCCATTTCCAATTGTTCATGAACTGCACGACTGCCGGCGCACTCTTCGGCTTCCGTGACGACGACGTCAGCTTGGGCGTCCTGCCCCTCTTCCACGTTTTCGGGTTGTCGAGCGTGCTCAACATCACCGTGCGCTACGGGGCGACCTTGGTCCTGGTCCCCCGGTTCGAAGTCGCCGCCGTCGTCGATGCGCTCGAGACCTACCGCTGCACCATCTTCTCCGGTGTTCCGACGATGTACTTTGCTCTCTTGCAAGCCGACATCGATGGCCGCGACCTGTCCTCGTTGCGCGTCGGCGTGTCCGGCGGTGCTGCGATTCCCGGCGAGGTGATCAAAACATTCGAAGAGAAGTTCCCGGGCGTCGTCGTGCTGGAGGGCTACGGATTGTCTGAAAGCGCGAGCACCACAACCTTCAATGTCAACGCCCAGGAACGGCGGGTGCTGTCCATCGGGAAGCCGATCTGGGGTGTCGAACTGAAGATCGTCTCCGACGACGGCGAGGCGCTCGGCGATGGCGAGGACAAGGTCGGCGAGATCGTGATTCGTGGTCACAACATCATGAAGGGCTACTACAAGAACCCGACCGCGACCGCAGATTCGATCAAGGACGGTTGGTTCTTCACCGGCGACCTCGGCTACCGCGACGCTGACGGATTCTATTTCATCGTCGACCGCAAGAAGGACCTCGTCATCCGGGGCGGATACAACGTCTACCCGCGCGAAATCGAAGAGGTTCTGTACGGCCACCCGGCCATCGCCGAGGCCGCCGTGATCGGCAAGCCCGACGACAAACTTGGCGAGGAAGTTGTCGCGATCGTCAGCCTCAAGCCCGGCGCAACGGCCACGACGGACGAGATCTCTGCCTTCGTCAAGGAGCGAGTTGCGGCCTACAAATATCCTCGCGAGATCCGCATCATCGACGAGCTTCCGAAGGGCCCAACGGGCAAGATCCTCAAGAAGGACCTCCGCCAGAACTGAAACCAGCGCTGCCCACGCCGGCGCCGCAAGCACTTCGAGGCCTCACGGCCTGGAACGAACGACGCCCTTGGCCCCGATTCGTGCCACTGTTCGGCACAAATCGGCAACAAGGGCGCTGTCCGTTCCACAGCCTCTCTCGGGCTGGCGGGTGATCCGCCAGTGTCAGATGGCAATCACATAATTGAGCGGCTCAGGTGCCGGCAGGAAGTAACCGAACCATTCGGCGAGCAAGTGCGTTCCCGACTGGCTGAAGTACGAGATGCTGCCGTTGTCGCCAACCGGCAGCAGTGCCGCATTGGCACGTGTCTCGCCGGAAGCCGTCAGGTTCAACGTCGAGGCCAGCGGTCGCTCTGCGCCGGTCGGGAAGCCAGTGACAAACCCGGCGGCCACGGCTTCGGTTGCCGTGACGTTCAGTAGCACGGCTTCTGCGTAGGGCGGGATCCACGCTGCACCAATGGTGACCACGTCAAGCGTGAACCCACCAGCGATCGGGGACCCACTGGTGCGGGTGTCGAACAACCGAAACGGTCCACTCGGGACGAACAGACCCCGTGTCGCCAGCGGTGCTGAACTGTCGGTGATGTAGGCCGTGACATCGGCGAGCAGGTGCGTACCGCTCTGGCTGTAGAGCGTGATCGTGCCGTCGGCACCGACGGGAACGATCGTCACGTTGGCGGCCGTGTGCCCTGGACCGTCGAGGTTCAACGTCGAGGCCAACGGAAGCGGTTGACCGCCGGGCGCCACCGTGACGTATCCAGCTCCGCTTGCTTCGGTGGCCGTCACGTTGATAACCACGGCGGCCACGCCGCTGTCGGGGACCCCACCGATTCCGGTCACGTCCACCGTGATCTGGCCGCCGGCAGGAACCTTGCCGTTGACCGGGCCGGGTTCACGGGTATCGAACAGCCTGGCCGGGGTCAGCGGAATCGTTCGTCCTGCCGATGCCCGGGCCGATTCGGTGAAGTAACCCACTGCATCGGCGATCAAGTGCCCGCCGGTCTGGCTGAAGAACGTGACGGCACCGGTCGGGCCGACGGGAACGACGACGAAGTTCGGAACCGTCTGTCCGGCCCGCACCGTGTTGAGGCTGCTCGCCAACGGCTTGACGCCATCGGCGGAGTAAGCGGTCACGTAGCCCGGCCCGGTCGACGCATCGATCGTCAGGTTGAATGCAACAGCGGTGACACCCTCGGTCGGGATCCCGGCGACGCCCGTGAACTGTACGGTTCGAGTGGCTCCGCCGCTGATGAAACCGCCGTACTGACCTGACTCACGAGTGTCGAACACCCTCGTCGGCGACAGTGCCGTGTAGGCGGATGCATGGAAGGGCGGCAGTTCCACGGCTCCGGGCGAACAGTTGCCCAATGGCCGAATCTCGTCGCGCTGGTCGTATGCAATCGACGTGAGGTCCGCACAAGACCCTTCGGGGATGAAGCCCGAGATCGGCCCATCGAGGTCCGGCAACCGGGTCGTGGTCGGACCACCGTTGTCCTGCAAGACACCAAGTCCGAGGCTGGCGAACACGAAATTTGCCGGGCCGCAGCTGTTGTCGTTGTGAACGGTGTAGTCGAGGTTCACCACGGGGCCGCTGCAGCTCGCACTGCCCACCGACTCTCCGACAACGCTCGCCGTCAACGTCGTCACGGCCGGGACATTCAGGTTCGCCCCTGACCTCGCAGCGTTGGCGGTGATCGTGGCGAAATTGATGTCAACAGGCCCGACGCTGACGTGCAGCCCGCCTCCGACTCCCCGGTAGCCGTCGACTCCGCTCGGCGTGCCCGACCCTCCTCGCAACGCTCCCCCGGCCTCGTTGGCGTGAATCGTCGACCGCCGAATCGTCGCCGAAGCAGCCCAAACTCCGCCGCCGTCGCCGCCGGTACCACCGTCGCCACCTGACGCATTCTTGCCGTCGCCACCCTTACCGCCGCTGCCAGCGACGTTGTTGGCGATCGTCGAAGCGTCCAGGCTGAAATCGGTCGAGATGACGCCGGCGCCGCTTCCGCCTCGGCCACCGTCGCCTCCTGGTGCGCCGGCGCCGATCCCGGTGCCGCCCGTGCCACCGTCGCCGAGTGCGTTGCCTTCCACCTGGCTGCGAGTGAGGTGAACCACGAATGCAGCGATGGTTCCGTTCCCTCCGCTGCCACCCATTCCGCCAGCGTTGCCGGCTCCCACTCCGTTGCCACCGGGACCACCGTCGCCAGTGACATTGTTGATCACGGTGCTGCCGAGCGACCAGAACGAGTCGGCCGATACGGCACTGCCGAGACCAGCGTTGCCGCCCTTGCCCCCGACGCCGGAGAAGAGCGGTGGAGCGCCGGCGCCACCGGCACCCGTACTGTTGCCGTCGATCTGCGCGTTGAGCAGGCCAACGGTTCCTGTCGAGCGCACCGCTCCACCATCCGCGGATCGTTGCCCGTCCCGGTTACCGTTCTGGATGCCGTTTGCACCCTTGGCTGTATTGCCGCCGGTGAGGCGGATATTGCGGAGCACGACACTGCCCTCGCCGTGATGATCGAGAATCCGCTCGCCGACGCATGCGACCATGATCGTTGCCCGATCGGTGACACCGGGAGGCGTTGCGAACGTGACGCTGCCTTCCGTGACCAGGTCGAGATCGCCTCCGTGATTGTCGTCGAGGTTGCCATTGCGACACAAACGATCGATCACGTAGGGCTGGCCGGGCTGCAGGACGATCGTCCAGTTCCCGCCGTCGGCATTGGCGGCCGTCACGGCGGACCGCAGACTGGTCGGGGAACCGTCGTCGGCTCGATTGACCACCTCGATCTGGTTCGCTGGGACAGCGTGAGCCGGCCCATCAACGACCGCACCAATGGCCACGCTCGAGGCCAGCACGGAGGCAACCACTACCGAACGAAATGCCGGCATTGTCGGGTGGATTCTGCTTGCTGCAGAGTGCCGTAAGGTATTTGTGTTCATGGTCCTGCTCCTCGTCGCTTGAGTCGTCGCCCGGGTGTTGCCCGAGCGCTCACTCGGGTTTGGCGATGTGGAATGGAGACGGGACGGAAGCGAGCACCTTTCACCCCATCCCAAAGAAATTTCCGGAAGTTGCAAAGACTGGGGTGAGAGGAATCGGCGGCCGCGCCGTCTCCCTACCGATGCCGATCACGAAAGGCCCGCAGCGGGTGAAGGCTGACGAGAGATCCGACGAGCAATTGGTCGCCGCCTGGTTAGGCGGAGACGCCGACGCGTTTGCGGCGGTCTATGACCGTTACTCAGGTCTGATATACGCATTCGCGCTCTCGCGCCTTCGAACTCGATCAGAGGCCGCCGATGTCGCGCACGACACGTTCGTGCGTGCAGCGGACCGCCTCGCCCAGTTACGGGATCCGTCGCGGTTGCGCCCGTGGTTGTACGCAATCGCGCGGAACCGAGTTGTGGACAGTGTCCGGCATCCCCTTCATATCGCCGATGCCCAGGAGTTTGCCGACATGCCTTCCGACCGTTTGGAACCCGCTGACACGGCGATCAGCAACGACAACGCCGAACTCGTCTGGCTGGCTGCCGATGGCCTCAACGACCGCGACCGCGAACTGTTGAACCTGCATCTCCGTCATGGTCTCGACGGTACCGATTTGGCCGACGTGGTCGGCATGTCGCCGTCACAGGTCCACGTCGCGATGAATCGCCTCAAGGATCGGATGGCCAAGGCCGTCGGCGCATTGCTGATCGCCCGACATGGTTCGACAGATTGCCGTGAACTGGGTGCCGTGTTGGCCGACTGGGACGGGACGTTCAGCCTCGACGTACGTTCCAAGGTCACCCGTCATGTCGAGGGCTGCGACACGTGTCGGAAACGTAGAGCCCTTCTGATCGCGCCGAGTAATTTCTCGGCCGGAGCATTCCTGGTGCCCGTCCTCGCACCCGCAGCGCTTCGCGAGACGACGCTGCAACGAGTTGCTCAGGCCCGAATCGACGAATCTCACCGCCTCCCCGATCATCGATCCCGTTGGCGCCGCGACGGATTTCCTCACCCCCGGAGCAGAACCATGAGGCGATCGGTCGTTCTCCTGACCGCAGCAAGTCTGGTCGCTGCGTCGCTGGCGATCCTGACGGTCGCGGCACGTGGGAACGATCAACAGGGCCCCTCCGAGGCCGCATCGTCAACCGAGCTTGATGTCGCTACCAACGACAACTCGGATGCGACGTCGGTTCCGTCGTTGTCGACAGATGAACCGCCGACAGCGACTTCTCCGGTCGCGGAAACTGGCGCGACGACGACCGTGGCCGACCCGTCGACGACCCCGCAGACCACCGTTGCGGTGGATGGAACGGAAGTGTCACAACCGGCTGCTCCCACCGCTGCGGTGCCAGCCGATTCGGCGAGTGCCAGCCCGTTCGGCGGCCCGCAGAAGCCGGGCGGGATTCCACAGTCGGAGGCCGCAGTGCCGTCGCCCACCTCTGTGGTGCAAGGTGCGCCGTCGGTTGGGACTGCTCCCCCGGCGACGTCACCGGCAACCGGCTCGGCCTCGCCATCGGCACCACCGGCGTCGGCACCGAGCCCGAATCCGAGCCCGAGTCCGACAACCGCTCCATTCGTCGAGCCGATCGTCACGACCTCGACTGCTCCGGCAGCCTCGCCACCGACACAGCCGGCACCGCAGCCAACACAGCCAACACAGCCGGCACCGCAGCCATCGGTGCCTCCCGCTGCGCCACCGCCTCCGGCGGCGGGCATGGTCGTCGTCATCACCGGCCCGATCGACCTCGGCGCCTCCCAGGCAAGCGGGACGGTGAGGATTCGCAACGAAGGTGGGCAATCCATTGGGTGGTCGGCGACCTCGTCGATTGCCGCGTTCACGTTGTCGTCCTTCATCGGATCGCTCGCACCGGGCCAGGAGGCAACGATCCAGGTCACCGTGAATCGCACGGCACTCAGTGAGGGCAGTCACACCGCAAACGTGACCGTCAGCGCAGCAAGTGGAGGCGGATCATCGGCGGTCTCCGCACGGGTCGAGCGCATCCCGGTGATCTCGTCATTTGTCAGGACCCCGCCGGTGATCCGCACGTCCAACAGCTGCGGTGCGTCTCTGACCAATGTGACCGTCAGCGTCAGCGACGAATCCGGAATCGCGTCTGTCGAGATCCTATGGAGCTCTGATGGAAGCTTCGCCCAACGGACCGCCCTCACGCCCAACGGGGCCAGGACAGTGTTCTCCGGTCAGATCGGCAGCTTCAGCAGAGTTGGCAGCAACACCCTGACTGCGCATGTCGTGGACACCCGCGGCAACCTTGCGACCGCATCGACGACGGTCAGCGTTGTCGCCTGCTGAATCGGCCGGCAACGACCGGTCCTACTCCCGTTCATTCACCCACCGGTCGAGTCTCGATCGACGATGCATCAATCGACGAATACGGGAGATGCGAGAAGAACGAGTCGGCTTGAGCGGCGAGCTTGCGGATGGCAATGAAGTTCGCACTGCCGCCAACAAGCGCGCCAACCCCGAGCGGCAGCGCCGTGCCGAGCGCGATCGCTCCGCGGCGGGTGCCGTAGCGACGAACGATCATCCGGCTCATCGCTACGTTGGCGGCACGAAGGGTGGCGATCGACAGCTTGCCGGGCGACACTTCTGTCATCGGCCGTTGCGGGCCTCCGCCGGTCGGGCGAGCAAGGCCACTCAGCCCCTGCCGGGCGGTACTTCCGAAGATGAGTACCGCCAGAACCCACGCTTGACGCTCCTCGATCGTCGGCGTCGGTCGTCCATGCAGCGCAGCGATGGTCAAGATCAGATCGCCGGACCGAGCCGTGAACCATGACAACTCAGCCATCGAGGCGAGAAAGGTTGCCGCTGTCCCAACAGCAGGGGTTGCAGCGGCCACTCCGGCGGCTGCGCCGACTGCGGCGAGTTCGCGAGCGAATGATGCGGTCAGCGCGTGAAGCTTTTCCGGGCGGACGTCGCCGGGCAGGGCAGCGGCACGGGCAACAGCTGCATCCCAGCGAGCGCTGGTTGCCGACTCGACTCCGGCCATCAACGCCTTGGCCAACGCCTCCTGGTCGACCGCCGCAAGGCGGTCAGCAAGACCTTTGGGAAGGCGCGCCGCTCGTCTCACGCTTTGCTCGGAACCCTCGCCCGGTTGAACCGCATCACACCGTCGTCGACGGCCGACGTCCGGAACATCTTCTTGTCCGCCGAGAAGTTCTGGGGATTGATCCACGGCTCTCGGTCGCCCTGCTTGGGAAGCCGATGCATGACTCGCTGCATGTAGCCGGCCGAGAAATCTGCGATCCACGGCCGCTGCGGCATCGAGGCGTCGCGGTCACGCAGAGTTGGCGTGCAGCTGATGGTCGACGTCTCGGCCATGTGGTTCAACAGGCGACAGACGTACTCACTGATCAAGTCAGCGCGCAGGGTCCATGACGCGTTGATGTAACCAAACGTGGAGGCCAGATTCGGCACCCCCGAATACGCAAAACCCTTATATGTCCATGTCGCGGCGAAATCGATCGGTTCGCCGTCGACGAAGAACTCCATCTCGCCAAGGGTGACCATCTCGAGGCCGGTTGCCGTCACAACGATGTCGGCTGGCAGTTCTGCGCCAGAGGCAAGCATGATCCCAGACTCCGTGAAATGGTCGATCTGATCGGTGACGACGGACGCCCGCTTGGAACGGATTGCAGTGAACAAATCACCGTTCGGCACGAGGCACAGCCTCTGATCCCACGGATTGTAGGTGGGCGTGAAGTGGGTATCGACGTCGTAATCAGGGCCGAGCGCCTTGCGCACACGCCCGAGCAGGTTTGCTTTGACCTTGAGCGGCTGAGTTCGAGTCCGCTTGTAGATCAACTGCTGCATCGTGGTGTTTTTCCAGCGTGTCAGTCGATAGGCAAGATTGTCGGGGAGCACCTTGCGCAAGCCGTTCGCAATCGGGTCGCGATCAGGTGCGGCTACCACATATGTGGGCGATCGTTGCAGCATCGTGACATGTTCAGCGGTGCGCGCCATCGCCGGCACAAGCGTCATCGCTGTCGCTCCAGAGCCGATCACGACAACTTTTTTGCCGGTGTCGTCGAAGTCGTCTGGCCAGAACTGGGGATGCACGATCTGCCCGGCGAATCGTTCGATGCCAGCGAATTCGGGCGTGTGGCCGTGCTTGTAGCTGTAGTAACCGGAGCACATGAACAGGTAGCTGCATGTGAGAGAAACCGATTCGCCCGTCGCAGTGCGTCGGCCTTCGAGGGACCATTGCGACTCCTCGCTCGACCAACTCGCGCTCGTGATCATGTGTCCGAACCGGATGTGGCGGTCGATGCCGAACTCTGCGCTCGTGTCCTTGACGTATTGCAGGATCGACGGACCATCGGCGATCGACTTGTCCGAAGTCCACGGCTTGAAGCTGTAACCGAGCGTGTGCATGTCGCTGTCGGAACGCACACCGGGATAGCGGAACAGGTCCCATGTACCGCCAATGTCATCGCGACCTTCAAGGATCGCGTACGTGCGGTCCGGACAGTTCGTCTGCAGGTGGTAGGCGGCTCCGATGCCAGACAGTCCCGCCCCGACGATCACGACATCGACATGCTCAACAGACATTTGTTATCCCCAAACGTGATTGACCGCAGCAGCTGGTGCCCCGGCTGAAGGACCGTACGGGCCAGGCCGAACCCTACCGTTCGACTGCCATCCCCAACGCCCTCTGACACGTTTCACGCCCTTGTTCCCGCAGCGTGTCACCCCTTGGCACACGGCGGCACCAAGGGCGCGAAACGTGTCACGACGGTGGTGATGGCAACTCCGCTTTGCGTCGCGGGAATCGTGAGGCGCACCGCGTTCTTCACAGATATTACGATCGCCGATAGCTCACGAGAACGAGGCCCATATGCCACTCACCACCGGCTTCAACCACGTCGCCACCCTCACGACTGACATGGACGCAACGGTCGCGTTCTATGCGTCGGCGTTCGAGGCGGAGGTGACGTTCGAGATACCCGCCAGCACCGAGCATCCCTGGATGAAGATCCTCGACCTCGGAGGCGGGGCGGCCCTCAACGTTTTCGAGGTGCCCGCTCAG
>JANOQU010000185.1:0-7404 GCA_031422355.1 Actinomycetes bacterium | reverse complement strand
GCGGCGGCGGCTGCGGACGGGTCGAGCGGGATGAGCGGCTGGGCGAGAAGCAGACTGCGGGCCATCACGGCCTGCAGCGACTCGAGGGTCTTCGCGTCCAGGCGGGTGAGGATCTCGGGCGAGATACTGACACTGAGGGGCACGGTGTCGGGATACTGCACCAGTTCGGCAATCTGGGCGACGACGGTTTCCGGAAGTGGTGTCTCGACGTCTGGGATGGCCGGTGGCGCACTGACGGACGCGACGATCGAGACCCCGAGTTGGCCAAGTTCATCCGCTGATGCTGCAGCGGCGGCAGCGGCCTGGGCCGTCACGACTGCCGGATCCGGCGCGACGACAGCGGCTGCGGTGGTGGTTGCTGGGTCGAGGGTTGCGGGGTCAGCGGTTGCCGGGTCGGCGACGGCCGGGTCGATGGCTGCGGGGTCGCTGGTTGCGGGGTCGCTGGTTGCGGGGTCGACGGTTGCGGGGTCGGCGGTTGCGGGGTCGGCGACGGCCGGCAAGCGGTTGACGAAGGTCAGCAAGCTGCCAACGAGTGAGCCGCCGCCTTCTTGGACATCGACCGTGACGGGGTACAGGCCGCTCCGCAGGAATTGCAAGGCTTCGACAGCCCCACCGCTGGATTCGGTCGGCACCGTGATCGTGACGCGGCCGTCGGTGTCGGCTGCGAATGCGGGATCGAGCATCGTGATTCGGACCGTATCCACGGCTCTGCCGTAGTCACCGGCGATTGCGGCGCTGAGTGCGTCTCTGTCGCTGATGTCGCCGACTCGGGCGAGGTCGGCGATTCTGCGATAGGCACCGACAATGATGGTGTCGGTCTCGGTGATCGGCACTGGCGGGATGAATGAGATCGTCAGAGCAGTGTCCGGGACGAGTGCCAACTCTTGATGGATCAGAGCCATCGGCGCGTCCTCGGCCAGCGCTGCGCGCGTTGCGATCGGCACGACGATGGAGGCGGCGACGGGCACGACACTGGTGACCACTACCGCCAGGACCGCGCGGATCAAGGCACCGAAGGTGCCGATCAACCGCGGGAGGCGCGTGAACTGACGCATGGCTCCACCATCATGCCACCGCAATACGCGCGTGGGACCGCACGCTGCCGCCCGAGTCTGCACGTGCGCATCCGCACGTGTCCGCACGTGTCCGCACCAAGTCGGCACGTTGTCCTGGTGAAAAAGGCGCCCATGATCCCGCGAACCACCGTGTTACGGGGGTAATCGGGATCATGGGCGTGTTCCTCACCAGATTTGGCGGCGAGTTCGCTTGGCGGTCGGCGCGGTCGGCGCGGTCGGCTGGCCCGGGGAGCGTCAGGTGTCGGACAGTGTTCGAGTCATTACGGCCAGACCCTGGGGCAGGACCCGGAAACCCATTCGCGCGTACAAGCCGAGGGCAGCCTCGTTGTCGACGTGGGTGTTGACGATCGCCCGCGACAGGCGACGGCGCTGCATCCACACCAACGAATCGAGCGTCAGGCTGAATCCGATGCCGCAGCCCTGCTGATCCGGGTGGACCGCAAGGCGCTGGAGGTAGCCGGTTCGATCGGCGCGCCCGGTGACCGCGTAGCCGGCCAGAGCACTGGCGCCATCGCCAAAACCCGAGTCAATGGTCCGTGCCCGATGTGACGGTGTCGCATCACATGTCTCGTTGATGCCAATCACGTCGATCGACCACTGGTCGCCGAACGCGGCTCGGTCGACCACGGCGGCGACGTTGCGCTCGAGATGACGCAGGCGCCGGGTGCGAGCGGGGCGCTGCTGGTCTGACGATGCGGGTGGCCGCCAGCCGATCAGGCCGAGATCCAGCAGTCGTAGTCGTTGCGAGGTTTCGAAGCCTTGGCGATGCAGCGTGTCGGCGCCGGAATCGGTGACCGCCCCTGTGCGAACGGACGTAAACCCGCGGGCGCTCAGTTCGCCGAGCCAGACCCGTAACGACGTGCTGGACGGCACGTTGCCGCTGTCGATGAACGTCAATTGGGCGACTGACGGATCGATCCACCACGGACGAACCCGCGCCCGCCCGTCGCCGCCGCGCAACACGATCGGCCATTCGCCTCCGGCGCGGACTCGTGAGCTCACGACCCAGACGGTAGCGCTGGCGTCGACGGCTTGGACGGGATCGATTCGTGGATCGGCGTTGCAGGTCCTCGTATCGGTGACTGGCAAACCGGGACTATTGTCACCGGGATTGCGAGTTCTGGTGACTCGCCTAGAAAGGTCGTGATGTCGGTATCTGGTGGGTTGCGCTCGGAAGGGTCGGGTTCAGGCGGGTTGCGTTCGCGTTGGTCGGCGGTTGGTTCGTTGGTGGTGTTGTTGGCTGGCGCTGGTGGGGTGTTGACGGCGTCGACGTCTGGGTCGGCGGCTGGTTCGTCGGGGGCGTCGTCGTTCGTGCCGATTACCCCGTGTCGATTGTTGGACACTCGGCCGGGGTTGGACAATGTGGGTGAGCGTTCGACGCCGCTCGGTCAGGGTGCGACGTTCACCGCAACGGCGTGGGGGACGAACGGCAAGTGCACGATTCCGGTTGGGGCGACCGGGTTGTCGATGAATGTGATCGCGATCGGTCCGACTGCGTCGTCGTTCTTGACGGTGTTCCCGGCGGACAAGCCGTTGCCGTTGGCGTCGAGTTTGAACTGGACGGCTGGGCAGGCGCCGACGCCGAATGGTGTGACGGCGTCCCTCTCCGCGGATGGCAAGATCTCGTTCTTCAACCTGGCCGGCAGTGTCGATATCGCGGCTGACATCGTTGGTTTCTACGAGCCGTCCAGCAGCGGACCTGCCGGACCCACCGGAGCGACCGGAGCGACGGGTGCGACCGGCGCTGCTGGGCCGGCCGGGCCTGCGGGAACGCCTGGATCACCCGGAACACCTGGTGCGACGGGTGCGACAGGACCTGCGGGCGCGACCGGAGCGACGGGTGCGACAGGAAATCCTGGTCCTCGTCCGTCGCAGGTGGTGTGGGTTGCCAAGGCTGGCGGTGACTTCACGACGGTTACGGCGGCGCTCAATGCGATCGGGACCACCCTTCCCGCTGCGACCACGACCAACCGGTATGTGATCAGGATCGCGCCGGGCACCTATGTCGAGCCCGCCGGGATCCTGTTGGAGAACTTCGTCGACATCGAAGGCTCTGGCCAAGCGAACACATTCATCAACGCCAACTCCACGGCCACGGACAACACCACCGTGCGGGCCGCCGCTGGCGAACTGATCGCCGAGATCCGCAACCTCACCATCAGCAACAGCGGCGACATATCCATCGGGGCCATCGCTCTGCGGATCATCGGTGTCACGCCGGTTGGGGGGTTTCGGGTCACGAACGTGACCGCCAGTGTTCTCAACGGCGGCAACGGCAACACCTACGGCATCTACATCCAAGGGTCGTCACCAATCTTGACCGGAGTCACGGCCAACGTCTCGTCGTTCGGTTCCGAAACAGCGATCACGAACGTCAATGCGAACACGACGATGCACAACGTGACCGCGACCGCGAGTGGCGGTTTCGGCCTCAATATTGGGATCGACAATCAAGGTTCGTCGGCGCCGAGCATGAACGACGTCACGGCGATCGTGACGTCGGCGAGCGGGACCGCTTCCAACTTCGGAGTCAGCAACAGCGGGACTGCCTCGCCGAGCATGAACGATGTCACCGCCACCGCGGTCAACGGCGGCTCGAACTTCGGGGTGTCTCACGACGGCACGGGTATTGCGACGATGACGAATGTCACCGCATCCGGCAGCTTCGGCGTCGCGGTCTCGAATGGAACGGTTCTCATTCGCGATTCCTTCATCGCCGGATCCGTGAACAGCATCTTCCGAGCCGGCGGCGTCGTGCGGGTGGGCAGTACCCAACTGCAGGGTCCGGTCAGCGGAGCGATGACATGCGTCGACGTCTACAACGTCAGCTTCATGGCCCTCGGCACCAACTGCACCTGACAGCGGCTACGGAATGACCAGGCTGGACCAATGTCGCGACCCGTAGGGTTGGGGCCGTGACCGTGCTGTTTTCCACCCATCCGGCATATCTCGATCATGTCGCCGGGCGCGATCACCCGGAGTGCCCGGCGCGCCTCGGCGCCGTGATCGCGGGCAGCCGGTTGGCCGGTGTCGGCGACGCGCTCGTTTCGTTGGCCCCAGAGCCAGCCCCGATCGAATTGCTCGAACGGGTTCACCCGGCCGCGTACGTCGCCAACCTGCAGGCGATCGACGCTCGCGGCGGCGGCCGCCTGGACCCCGACACGGTGATGAGCGAAGGTTCCTGGACGGCGGCGCGCCTTGCCGCCGGTGCTGGTCTGACGGCCATCGCAGCACTGGATCGCGGCGAGGCCGATGCCGCGTTCTGCGCCGTGCGCCCACCGGGGCACCACGCGACGCCAACCGAGTCGATGGGCTTCTGCCTGATCTCCAACGTCGCCGTCTCGGCAATGGCGCTCTCCGACCGCGGCGAGCGTGTCCTGATCGTGGACTACGACGCCCACCACGGCAACGGCACTCAAGCGGTGTTCCACGCCGATCCACGAGTGCTGTTCGTGTCGTTCCATCAGTGGCCGCTGTATCCCGGTACCGGTGCCGCGCATGACGTCGGCGTCGGCGAGGGTCGGGGCACCACGATCAACATCCCGATGCCGCCCGGCGCAACCGGCGACCACTACCTGCGCGCCTTCGACCAGATCGTTGCCCCCCGTGCGGCACTGTTCGCGCCGACGTGGCTGATCATCTCGGCCGGGTTCGACGCTCACCGCAATGACCCGATCACCGAACTCGGTCTGTCGTCGGGCGACTACGCGGCATTGACCAAGCGGGTCCTGGAACTGGTACCAGCGGGCCGCCGGTTGGTGATGCTGGAAGGTGGCTACGACCTCGACGCGCTGACGATGTGCACGGCCGCCGCTCTCGGCGCGATGGAGGGAATCGATGTCCAGCCAGAGGCCCAGACCAGCGGTGGTCCCGGCGCCCGCAATGTCGATGCGTGTATCGACATCTGGGCTCAGATCGACCAGATCTGATCCGGACGAGATCTGACAAGGACACCAGCACCAATGATCCCTGAACGTTTCGGCCCTGTCTTGGCCGAGTTGCAGCCATTGACCGACCGCTTCCGGGCGGCTGGCAAGCGGCTGTACCTGGTCGGCGGAACCGTGCGCGACCTGCTCAACAACAGCACCCGCGAGGCGAGTGACTTCGATGCGACTACCGACGCGTTGCCAGCCGAGATCAAGCGGTGCCTGGAGGGGTGGGCCGACGCGATCTGGACCCAGGGCGAGCGCTTCGGCACGATCGGCGCCAAGTTGGGCGACCGGGTCTATGAGATCACGACCCACCGGGCCGAGGTCTACGTGGACGACTCGCGCAAACCCGACGTCACCTTCGCCAGCGATATCGAGACCGATCTCTCCCGCCGCGACTTCACCGTCAATGCCATGGCGCTGGAATTGACCGGCGACACCCCGACGCTGGTCGATCCGTTCGGCGGCGCAGCAGACCTGGCTACGCGTACCCTGCGGACGCCGTTGAGCCCGGAGATCAGCTTCAGCGACGATCCCCTTCGGATGTTGCGCGCCGCCCGTTTCATTGCCGGCCATCAATTGCAGCCGGTGCCGGAACTGGTCGAGGCCGTCAAGGCAATGCATGGCCGGATGTCGATCGTGTCGGCCGAGCGGATTCGTGACGAACTGGACAAGCTGATGGTGGTGGATCATCCGTCTCCCGGGCTGTTCTTCCTGGTCGACACCGGCCTCGCCGACGAGTTCCTGCCGGAGTTGGCTGGCATGAAGTTGGAACAGGATCCGATCCATCGCCACAAGGACGTCTTGACCCACACCATTGCGGTCGTCGAGAACGTGACCCGCGACTTCCCCGGTGAGTACGACTTCCGCCGCACCCGGCTCGCGGCGTTGATGCACGATGTCGGCAAGCCCCGGACCCGTGGGTTCGTCAAGGGCAAGGGCGTCACGTTCCACCATCACGAGGTGGTCGGGGCGCGGATGACTCGCACCCGGCTGCAGGCGCTGCGCTATAGCAACGACGACGTCGCCGCGATCACCGAACTGGTCGCGCTGCACCTTCGGTTCCACGGTTACGAAGCCGGCTGGACCGATTCTGCGGTTCGCCGCTATGTGGTCGATGCCGGCCCGTACCTGGCCGAGTTGAACGTGTTGACCCGATGCGATTGCACGACCCGTAATGAGCGCAAGGCGGCGATGCTCAGCCGACGGATGGACGAACTGGAGATCCGGATCGCGGAGCTGCAGGCGAGCGAAGAACTCAAGGCGATCCGCCCAGAAATGGACGGCAGCGAGGTGATCGCCCATCTCGGCCTGACGCCCGGCCCGGTGGTCGGCAAGGCGATGAAGTTCCTGCTCGAGGTGCGGATGGAAGAGGGCCTTGTTGGCTCCGACGAGATTCGCCGACGCCTCGACGGATGGTGGGCCGAGCACGCCGATGCGGCAGCAGTTCCCGGGCAATAGTGGCGCCGGATCGCAGCCTTGTGCTGTCGAAGCGCGGTCATCTCGGCAGAGGAAATGTTTCTGCATATTGGGTGACAGAAGTGGTTGATCGCGTTGAGATCACCACATATAGTGATAAACGAGCTGGCGGGCAGTTCGGGTTGAGTCAGGCGGACGATTAGTGGGAATCATCGACGATCATGTAGGTGACGTGTCATTCAGGCGGAGAACTCTGCCCCGATTCACGGATCGCACACAGACCACGCCGTTGCCGATTTTGTCGACGGGTTGGTCGCCGCTGGCCGTGCTTGCCGTCGGCCTCAGCGTGATGGTTTGCATTGCACTGAACGTGGTCGAGATCGCAAGAAACGGAACAAATGCTGACGATTGGGGGATACTCGCCGATTTGTCGGAGGTGATCCCGCCGCTCGTTGGGGCATTTTTGCTCGCTCGCCGGGGACTCGCAGGCAACGATCAGTCATCGGCGCCGTTTCAACACATCGACGCAGTTGCCAGGTTCGACACCGGGGTCGACGACGACTGGGACGACCACGGCGTCAATCGGATAGCCGACCAAGAGGTACGAACCGGTTGGCTCTGGTTGGCTTTTGGAGCCTTTGCGTGGGCGTGCGGGCAGGTGGCCTGGATTGTCCTGGAGTTCGGCTTCGGCAAGGATCCGACCGTCTCGGTGGCCTCGCTTGCCTTCGTCGCGTGGTCGGCGTTCACGGCGGTCGGACTCGTGAAGATCGGTGGGCTCTCGACAGCTTGGGCATCGGTGAGGTCGATGGTCGGCGAAGCGGCGGTGTTGTCGTTGTCGATCGGCTTCCTCGTCTGGGAACTCGCGTTGGCGCCCGACATCACCAACGAGAGCAACCTCACGGTGCTACTCCTCGCGATGGTGCCGATCAGCACGTCGTTCGTGATCGCGATTGCGCTGTTGCTGTCAGTCCAGGACCGAT
>JANOQU010000184.1:0-11595 GCA_031422355.1 Actinomycetes bacterium | reverse complement strand
GCTCGGCATCCTCGGGCCGGTCGGTCACCTTCGTGCCGGTTCTCCCGGAGCGGTGTTGCACGGCGAGGTCGAGCAGGCCGGCCGGATGGCCCAGATCAATACCTTTGGTGGCGGTGTGAACGAGATTCAGCGTGACATCGTTGCGACCGTCGGCCTGGGCATGACGCGGGCGAGCCGATGAGGTTCGGCCAATGAAATTCTGGTGCGCGACCGCATTCATGAACACCCACGAACTGGTCCATATCGCGGCGTTGCTCGATCAGGCCGGCTACCACGGTCTGATGATCAGCGACCACCTCTGCTATCCGCAGCAGTTGGACAGCAAGTATCCGTACTCTCCCCACGCCGATGGTCGCCCGATTTGGGAACCCGAAGCTTCATGGCCAGATCCGTGGGTGCTGATCGGGGCAATGAGCAGTGTCACGACGAAGCTGAACTTCACGACGAACATCTACATCGCTGGGCACCGGCCGATTCTGCAGGTCGCGAAGGAAGTCGCAACGGCGGCGGTCTTGACGAACGGGCGTGTCGCGCTCGGCGTCGGGGCGGGCTGGATGAAGGAAGAATTCGACCTCCAAGGCCAGGACTTCGCCAATCGCGGCAAGCGCCTCAACGAGATGATTCCTGCCCTTCGAGAACTTTGGAAGGGTGGGTGGGTGCAATGGCACGGCGAGTACTACGACATTCCAGCACTGACCCTGGAGCCGCATCCGCCGGTGCCCGTGCCGATCTACACCGGCGGACACTCTGAGGCCGCGTTGAAGCGCGCCGCGAAGTACGCCGACGGTTGGATCGGAAATGCCTACCCATGGGCTGAAGCCGAAGCTCACATCACCCGGTTGAAGGGTTTCCTCGCCGAGCAGGATCGTGACACGTCGAACTTCGAAATCATCTGCGGTCTCTACGAGATGCCATCCGTCGACGTCTACCGTCGCGCCGAGGACGAACTGGGCATCACCGGAACGATTTGTATGCCCTGGGCGATGGGCAACGTCAGCAAGGGTGACCGCCGCAACCTGAACGATGTCGCCGCAGCGTACCGAAGCCATATCGACGCGTTCGCCGAAAGCATCGTTCGGCCGCTTCAGTAATCCTGTGTGTCAGCCGGGCCAGACGATGGTCTGCATCTCGGTGTAGGCGAGCATCCCGAAGTCGCCGCCGTCCCGGCCGACGCCGCTCATCTTGAACCCGCCGAACGGTGCGTCGTGGTTGCGCTGCGCTGTGTTGATTCCCACGTTGCCGCTCCGGAGTTGCTTGGCGATTCGATAGGCGCGGTCGCTGTCGGTGCTGAAGACATAGTCGTAGAGACCGAATTCGGTGCTGTTTGCAATCGCCACACCCTCGTCGTCGTCCTCGAACGGCACGACCACCACCACAGGGCCGAAGATCTCTTCCTGGACAGGCGTCATGCCCTGCTTGCAGCCGGCCAGCAATGTCGGTCCGACGTAGAAACCGCGATCCATATGTGCCGGCCGACGGCCATCGACTACGACCTCGGCCCCTTCGCTCTCGCCTGCGGCGATGTAGTGCTCGATCCGGTCACGTTGGATCGACGAGATGACCGGACCGACAATGGTGTCCATCGACGTCGGATCTCCGACCTTGAGGTTCGGGGCGTATGCGGCAAGTCGGCCGACCAACTCGTCATACCGGCTGCTGTGCACGATGGCGCGGGTCGGCGCGGTGCAGATCTGGCCTGTATGGAACGCCCACACGCTGGCGATCGCGCCGACGGCGACATCGAGGTTTGCGTCCGACAGCACGAGGCCGGCACCCTTGCCGCCGAGTTCCAAGAGGAGTCGCTTCATCGTCGAACCGCCCGCTTCGAAGATTCGTTCGCCGACGCTGGTGGAACCGGTGAAGCTGACCATGTCGATGTCTCGGGTCTGGGTCAGCACCACCGACGGTTCGGGTCGCGACGAGGTGATCACGTTGACGACTCCGGGTGGAAAGCCGACCTCGGCGCAGATTTCGGCCAGTTCCAGGATCGCAAGCGGGTCCTGGGGCGCTGGCTTCATCACGACGGTGCATCCAACAGCGAGAGCTGGTGCGATCTTGCCCGCCATGTTGACGAGCGGGAAGTTGTATGGCGAGATGCACGCAACGGCGCCGACTGGTTGGCGGTTGACGACGGCGCCGATCAAGCCACCCGGTGCAAGGGGAGTGGCGCCGGTGGGGGACGGCGCGAGCGGTGTGTTCAGATCTTTGAGTGCGCCTTTGGCGTAGCGCTCGAATCGTTCGATTGCGACCGGTACCTGCATTCGTGAGCCGACCATTGCGGTTGCACCAGTCTCGCTGATGATCAATGGAATGAGATCGGCCGAACGTTCGCGAAGCTTGTCGGCGACAGCGTTCAGCAGCCGTGCCCGCTCTGATGCCGGTGTGCGCGACCATGACGTGAAAGCCTTCTGGGCAGCGCGCGCCGCAGCAAGTGCCTGTTCCGCCGACGCCTCAGGGGCGGATCCGACAACCTCTTCGGTCGCTGGGTTGACGATGTCGTAGGTGCCGTTGTCGCCATCGACCCATTCGCCGTCGATCAAGAGTCGGTAGTGCTTGGGCATTGCTGGTCCCCCACGGATCTCGGGCTGGTCGAGGCGTCTGCCATTGACCGGTAGCCACTGTAGCCACCGGTCCAGTCTAGAATCTGACGGTCCGTCAGATTCTCATGGGAGCCTCGTCATGCTCGATCTCATCATCTCCGGTGGCCTCGTCATCGACGGCACCGGCAGCCCAGGGGTGGTCGCCGACATCGGTGTCCGCGACGGTCGGATCGTCGCAATCAGCGCGACCGGTTCGATCGCTGAGGACGCGCGGGAGACCTTCGACGCAACTGGGCTGGTGGTCAGTCCCGGAATCGTCGATCCACACACCCACTACGACGCCCAACTGTTGTGGGATCCAACGGCCAGCCCGTCGAGCAATCACGGTGTCACCACCGTCATCGGCGGCAACTGTGGTTTCACTCTCGCGCCATTGCTGCCTGGCGATGCCGACTACTTGCGCAAGATGATGGCCAAGGTGGAAGGCATGCCGCTCGCCGCCCTGGAGCAGGGGACGGATTGGAACTGGGAGACCTTTGCCGAATACCTCGCGCTGATGGACGGCAAGATCGCAGTCAACGCAGGGTTCCTCGTCGGGCACTGCGCCATCCGCCGATACGTGATGGGCGGCGATGCGATCGGTAACGCCGCTGATCAGGCTCAGATCGAAGCGATGCGTACTGAACTCGGTGCAGCGATCTCGGCGGGCGCGATCGGGTTCTCGTTCACGAACAGCACGTCGCACAGCGACGGCGAAGGTGAAGCAGTTGCCAGTCGCTGGGCGACCCCCGACGAACTGATCGCGCTGTGTGAGGAGACGGGACGATACGAGGGGACAACGCTCGAAGGGATCGTTCCTGGCTGCCTGGATCAGTTCGCCGACGACGAGATCGAACTGCTCGGCCAGATGAGCGCGGCGGCAAATCGACCGATGAACTGGAATGTGCTCACTGTCGACTCGCGTGTTCCTGAGCGGGTACCTCGCCAGATCGCTGCCAGCGACCGGGCGACCGAACTCGGCGGTCGCGTCGTTGCGTTGACGATGCCGGTCCAGGTACCGATGAACATGAGCTTCGCGACATTCTGCGGGCTCTGGCTGATTCCAGGCTGGCAGCATATTCTCGGGGTCCCAGTGGACGAGCGGATCCAACGCCTGAATGACCCCGATACTCGGGTCACGTTGCTGGAACTCTCGCAGTCACCCGCAGCCGGTGTCTTTCGCCGCCTCGCCGACTGGGGTGACTACGTCATTGGCGATACCTACTCGCCGATGAACGAAGGCCTCAAGGGCCGAGTCGTGAGAGACGTTGCTCAGGAACGTGGGCGTAGCAACTTCGGAACGTTGCTTGACATCGTGGTCAACGACGAGTGCCGAACGGTTCTATGGCCAACACCGCAGGACGACGACGCTGAGTCATGGCGGATGCGGGCCGAATTGTGGGACGATCCGCGAGCGATGATCGGTGGCAGCGACGCAGGTGCCCACCTTGACAGGATGTGCGGGGCCCCGTATCCGACTCGGTTCCTCGCTGACTGCATTCGCGGCCGGAAGTTGATCAGCATCGAGCGAGCCGTCCAATTGATGACATCGGCACCGGCGTCGCTGTTCGGGCTGCGTGACCGCGGAACGCTGGCGGTCGGTGCAATTGCCGACATCTTCGTGTTCGATCCGCTGACCGTCGACAGTGACCAGGCTGCGCTTGTCATGGATCTCCCTGGTAACTCGTCGCGCCTCACAGCCGGGTCTCGCGGCGTCAGGCGGGTTCTGGTCAACGGGGTCACGATCATCGTCGATGGCCAGCCGACGGGAGCGACCCCCGGAACCGTCCTGCGTAGCGGCCGCGACACCCAGACCGTGTTGGCCCGCTGAGCTAAGAAATGCGTCCGGTATGCCATGCCCAACTGGCGATCTCGACCCGGTTGCGAGCGCCGAGTTTGGTTTGGATGTTGGCGGCGTGGGTCTTGGTTGTGCTGAGCGAGATGAACAGCTCGGCCCCGATCTCGGCGTTGGTCAGGCCCCGGGCGATGGCGCGCACGACATCCTCTTCTCGGTCGGTCAATGGAGCCGTTGGTTGGACGGCCTCGCCGCGATCGAGGTCTGCGAAGTGCTGCAGAAATCTGACGGTGATCGAGGGCGAGACCAGGGCATCGCCGGCGGCCGCTGCGCGCACGGCTTCCAGCAATAGAGCTGGCCCGGCATCCTTGAGCAAGAATCCGCTCGCGCCGTTACGAATGGCCGTTCTGACGTAATCGTCCAAGTCGAAGGTGGTCACGACGACGACGGCGATTGGATCCGCGACGTCGGGCCCGGCGAGCAAACGAGTTGCTTCCAGTCCGTCCATGACCGGCATCCGGATGTCGAGCAAGCACACGTCGGGTCTCAGCCGGCGGGCGAGGTCGACTGCCGTCTTTCCGTCGCCGGCCTCTCCGACCACGGTGACACCTTGTGCCTCCAGAATCAGCCGGAATCCGGATCGGACCATCTCTTGGTCGTCGGCGATGACAACGCGAAGACTCATGGCGCCACTCCGGTGAACGGCAGTTCGGCGAGAATCTGCCATCCGCCAGACTTGAGTGGGCCAGCGCGAAACCGCCCGCCGAGTGCCGAGACCCGCTCGGCCATTCCCGTGATCCCGAATCCCGAACGGTCCTTGCTGGGCCGGCCCGCATGCCCGTTGTCGCGCACGATCACTTTGACGACTTCGCCGCCGATGACGACCGCAACGTCGACCAGGGTCGCGCCGACTGCGTGGCGCTGGGCGTTCGTCAACGCTTCACGGACGACCCGGTGGATGGATACAGCGAGTTCGGGCGGCAGATCGTCGGCGTTGCCGTCGACGTGCAGCCTGACGGGTAGCCCGAGTGACGTGGTGCGTTCTGCAATTGCGCGAAGGTCGTCGAGGGTCGCGGCAGGGCTGATCGGTGCCGCGGCACCGTCCTCTCGAAGCGCACCGACCATCCGTCGCATTGCAACCAAGGCCTCTGCTCCAGCGTTTTCGATCGCTCCCAAGGCTGTGACGGTTGCGTCGGGTCTGGTGTCGGCAACCATCTTGGCCGCTTGAGCTTGAACGACGATGCCAGTGACATGGTGGGCCACGACATCGTGCAGTTCGCGCGCGATCGCGAGCCGCTCGTCCTGGCGGGCCTGCAACGTTTGCTGCGCCTGGCTGTCGTCGACACGACGCAGGTAGAGGCCGGCGCCGATCGCTGCAGCGAAGCCGGCTGCGAGCAACCACTGCACCTCGGTTCGGTACGGGCCGTCCTGGCGAAGATCGGCGAGCGCATACAGAGCGGCCGCCACGGCGGCGCTGCAGACGATGGCGGCTTCGGGCTTCAGCGAGCGCACGCTCCAACCAGTGAGGAGGCCAATACCCGCCAACTCGGCGACGCCGGGCCATGCGCCGAGGCCCATGACAGGCGTGTAGTCGGTGATCCTGGAACTGTGAACTGCCGCGGAGACAACCAGACTGCCCAGCGCCGCCAGCAGTGTGGCCGAGAGCAGGAACCGAGTCGCAAGCAGGACTGCGTACGACACGATCAACCCTGCGGCCATCGCTGGGAGGAAGATTCCGAAGACTCGGATTCCGAGCACGATGTCGATCACGTTGAGTCCGCCCATGATCGCCAACAACCACCATCGCGCCTCGACCAATGGTCCGGCCAGGCGATTGCGAATCGGAACGGTCACCAGGTCAGGTTACGACCCGACGACCAGCCGCGAGCACCACCCTGACTGCTCGTCGATTAGGCGGAGGTATAGGTTCGGGCCATGTCACAGACTGCTGTCGAACTCGATCCAGTTGACCTGCCGTTCTCCGACGAGGAACTGACCGAATTCGCACTCGCCGCTGACGTCGACCAACCGCTCGCCGACGATGCCGTTCCGTTCGATATGAACCGGAACGAATTCGGCGGTCTTCTGCCGGATTGGTACATGCCAGCACCGACGGCTCATGTCGCTGGTCGCCGTCGTTCGGTTGTCGGTGGGGTGGTCATTCTGTCGCTGATGTTGGTCAACGCGCTCGGCATGTGTGTCACCTACGGAAGCCTTGTGGTCGCCTGGTAGCCCGCATTCGTTTCTGACGTAGCATCAGAAACCGTGCCAACGTTCGCCGACCACGTCCTCGCCCGAGCCGAGGATGACAACCTCGCAATCGTCTTTGACGATCTCCAATGGACGTATCGGGAATGGGTTGGTGAGTGCGTCGCCCGGGCCGAGGTGGTTCGGAGTATGCGCATCGACGGCGCCAACCACATCGGGCTCCTGCTCGAGAACGTCCCCGACTTCACGATGTGGCTGGGTGCTGCCGCACTGTCGGGCTCGACCGTCGTCGGTATCAACCCCACACGGCGAGGGTCTGAACTCGCTCGGGACATCGTCTATACCGAATGCCAGTTGATCGTGACCGAGTCCAAGTTGGCTCATCTGCTCGACGGTCTCGATCTCGGCGCAGCCAACGGTCGGGTCCTTGTGATCGACGGCCCCGGTTATGGCGAGCTGATCGATGGCCATCGCCATCAGGACTCCGGTGAATTCAAGCCGGATCCATCTGCGGAAGCGGACACGTTCCTGCTGCTTTTCACGAGTGGTACGAGCGGTTCACCAAAGGCCGTGATCACTTCCCATAGTCGGTTGGATCACGTCGCCGGATCGATGATCGGCCTCACGTCTCTGACGTCCGACGACGTCACGTACATCTCAATGCCGCTGTTCCATAGCAACGCACTCTTCACTGCTTGGGCGCCAAGCCTGGTCAGCGGGGCGACGATCGCGTTGCGGCGGACGTTCAGCGCGAGCGGCTTCCTCAGTGATGTTCGCCGTTACGGCGCGACCTATTTCAACTATGTGGGCAAGCCACTCGCCTATGTGCTGGCGACCCCAGAGCAACCAGACGACGCCGACAACACACTCGTTCGCGGATACGGCAACGAAGCGGCCGAGGCCGACATCGGTCGATTTGCTGAGCGCTTCGGGTGCGTGCTCAGCGACGGGTACGGCCAGACCGAGACGGGCGCGTCGATCGTTCGGATTCCGGGAATGCCGGCTGGGGCGCTTGGTCTGGGCGCTCCGACAATTCGAGTGCTCAACGCCGACACGGGCCAGGAGTGCCCTCGGGCGCGATTCGACGAGAATCGTCAGCTGCTGAACGCCGACGAGGCGATCGGCGAGATCGTCAACGGGACCCGCGGCACGTTCGAGGGCTACTGGAACAATCCCGAAGCCGACCGCGAAAGGCTTCGCGATGGCGCGTACTGGACCGGCGACCTGGCGTATCGCGACGACGAGGGCTACTTCTATTTCGCTGGCCGAAGTGCCGACTGGATGCGAGTCGATGGCGAGAACTTCTCGGGAGCGCCGATTGAACGAATCATGAGTCGGTTCGATGACGTGGTGCTCGCTGCGGTGTACGGCGTGCCCGACCCCGCAATTGGTGATCAGGTGATGTTGGCGATGCAACTGAACGACGGAGTTTCGTTCGACCCCGGGGCCTTCGCTTCGTTCCTCGCGGCACAGTCGGATCTCGGACCGAAGTGGATACCCGCTTTCGTCCGGATCGTCCGCGAGTTCCCGATGACCCAGACGAACAAGATTCTGAAGCGCGAACTCGTGTCGCAGCAGTGGAACACAACGGATCCGATCTGGTGGCGGCCAAACCGTGAATTGGTCTACGTACCGTTTGAGACTCCCGGCAAGAAGTGAGCGCGGTCGTGGCGGACGAAGTCGGCCGTCAGGGCGTCGACGTCAGCAGAGTCGAACCGCCGGTACGGCTGCCCACGTTCGGGCTGCCACCACACGGGATCTGCAGTAGCCCACCCGGCTGATCGAAGCGGCTGCTTGTTGACCTTGTTGTTCGCGGTCAGTGGCATCTCGTCCACGATTCTCACGAACCGGGGCGCCCACTTCGTGCCAAGGTCGAGTTGACCTGCGAGAAATGTCGCCAAAGCGCGCGGATCGAATTTGGTCTCGGCTTCCATCTCGATCGCAGCCATGACCTGGTCGCCCGTCTGGGGATCCGGGACGGCGTATACGGCCACCATCACCGCCCCTGGAAGTCGATGCAGGATGTTCTCGATTGGCGCAGTCGCAAAGTTTTCGCTGTCCACCCGCAACCAGTCGTTGTTGCGCCCTGCGAAGTAGTAGAAGCCGGCCGAGTCGACGAACGCCAAATCACCGCTCCAATACCAACCGTTCCTGAGCCGAGCCGACGTTGCCTCGGTGTTGTTGTAATAGCCCTCGAAGATGCCGCCACCCGAGCGATTGACGATTTCTCCGATGGCAACATCAGCGTTGATCAGTGCTCCGTGATCGTCGAACTCGGCAATGGCGGATGGCTGCATCGTGTCGGGGTCGACGACCGCGATGTCGGCGCCGCCGTCGAGACGCGGCAACCCGAGTGCGCCATCAGGAGTATCGGGCGTACGGGTGATCACGACAACGCTCTCGCTCGATCCATAGCCTTCGACGAGTGGGCACCCGAATCGTTCGATGAACCGCTGCCTGTCGAGTGCGCTTGCCTCGGTGCCGAATCCGAGTCGCAGCGAATGCGCGGTATCCATGTCGGTCGGGGGTTGGGCCAGGACGTAGGCGACGGTTCGGCCGACGTAGGTGAAGTACGTACACCCGTACCGGCGAACGTCGCCGAGGAACCCGCTCGCGGAAAACTTTCGGCGGAGCACGACCGTTGCACCGACGGCCAGCGATGGCGCCCAACACGCCATGAGCGCGTTGCCGTGGAACAAGGGCATCGCGCAGTAGCTGATGTCGTCACTCGTGACGCCATATCCCTCGGCTGCGCGCTGACCGGTGAGCGCCATTCGCTCCGTCGTGCAGATGACGGCCTTTGGCGCGCTCGTGGATCCGCTGGTGAACAGTAGGAATGCAATGGTGCCCGGTGGCGGGTCGGACTGTGGCAGTTGGGTCGTGGCTGGAAGTCGGTAGTCATCGCCATCGATGAGCAGGATCCGGTCGTTGGCCGCACCGAGGTCGAGGCCGTCGAGGATTGCGGCCGACGATCGATCGGTGATGATCACTTGGCAGTCGGTATGGCGGATGTCCTGGGCGAGTTCGCTGCCGCGGCGGGTCGGGTTGATTCCGACGATGGTCGCACCGACCAGTGCTGCGCCGCCCGCCACGAACAGATACTCCGGCACGTTGTCGAGCAAGACACCGATGTGGAACGGACCCGGCTGACGCAGGTTGTGCAGCATCTCGGCGCGGCGAGCGCTCTCGATGACAACCTCGCGCCATGACCACGATTCGTCCTCGAAATGGAGACCTGGTCGATCGTCGTCTGCCCGATCGCGCAGGAGTGACGCAAGGGTGTCCGTCACGGCAGCACGACCGACGGCAGCGGGTGGCGGTACAGCGCAGCGGCATTGAGGCTGCACATTTGGCGAACTTCGTCGTCAGGGATGTGTCCCCACGCCTCGCCGATGGTTCGTTGAACATTCGGCCAGATGCTGTCGCCGTGGGGATAGTCGACTTCGACCATGATGTGATCGACTCCGATGGCGTCACGACAATCGATCGTCGACGGATCGTCGAACGTGCAGAACCAGAAGTTTCGTCGCAGGACCTCATCGGGCGGCACGGCCCAATCGCCTGCGTAGCCGTTGCGAATCCGCATGTTGTGCAGTCGATCGATGAGCATCGGGACCCAGCCGATTCCTCCTTCGCTCATCGCAATCTGAAGCGTCGGATATCGCAGCGGATAACCACTCCACAGCCACTCGGCGCATGCCGAAAGCGAGAGTTGCCCGAACAGTGTCGCTCCGAGCTGCAATGGTGGAGCACCTTCTGGCATTGGGTACATCCCGGACGATCCGACGTGAAGGCTGATCACGGTTCCGGTCTCGACACACGCTTCGATGATTGGATCCCACCAGCCGGTGAACAGTGATGGGAACCCGATTGCGTGTGGGCGTTCCGGCAGCGTGACGCTGGTGAAGCCGCGAGCAGCATTGCGGCGAATCTCTGCTGCGCCGAGTTCGGCATCGGCCAGGAACGTGATTCCCATCGGGATGATTCGCTCCGGGTACGCGCTGTACCACTCGTCGAACAACCAATCATTCCACGCGCGTGTGACGGCGAGCCCCACGGCGGGGTCCGAGGCGGTGCTGAAGACGCGGCCACAAAAGCCGGTGATTTGCGAGGGAAAGTTCATCGAAGCCCAGATCCCGCAGAGGTCCATATCGGCGATCCGGGCGTGCACGTCCCAGCAGCCGCGCCGCATGTCTTCGAAGCGGGCGGGCTCGAGGCTTTGCGACCGTCGCCCGGCAACTGCGTTGAGGCCGACCTGGCTGAACTGGCGATCGTCGAAGTCCCACACCTGGTTGCCAGCGTCATCTTCGATCAAGCGCGGTGCATGCTGTTGCAGCGCGGGCGGAAGCCGTCCGTCGAACATCCCGGGCGGTTCGACGAGGTGATCGTCGACAGAGATCACGGTGTAGCGGATGTCTTCTGCTGGCGGGTCAGCGAGCAAAGCGGCCTCATTGGTGGCACCGATCACGTAGGTCATGAACGAGTCTCCACCAGGCCGAGTCGACGTGCCCGGTCGAGCGCCTGCACGTAGCCGCCGTTCGGTACCGTCGGGTCGTTGATGAGGTCGGCGATGGCCTGACCGATCACCGCCGGCGTGATGCCGTGGCGGGCGACGAAGTCGAGCGACGTTCCCGCACCGAGGACCCGCTCGGTTGCGACGAATCCCGGATTGACGTTGAACGCCCGAATTCCTCGGTGACCGTACTCGACCATCAGCATGTCTGCGATGCGATGGAAACCGGCCTTGGTAACAGAGTAGGCAAGCGGCCAACCGCCGTTGCCGACCGGGGCGCGAGGAGTCGTCTGACCTGCGCCGGATGTCACGTTGCAGATGAGCCCGGCGCCCTCGACGAGCATGTGATGAAGGGCACTTTGAGTCACCAGCAGTTGGGCGGTGACGTTGCCGGTGACCCGCTTGATCAGGTTGTCTGGGTCGCAATCGGCGAACAGGCGGTCGCTTCCAACGCCAACATAGAGGGCATTGTTGACAAGGACATCGAGCCGCCCGCCAAG
>JANOQU010000183.1:0-7409 GCA_031422355.1 Actinomycetes bacterium | reverse complement strand
CGGCCATCACCCACTCGACCGCCTGGGCTGGGTCGATGCTGTGCGAGAGGCCCGCGCTGCGCGTGGCTAATTGTGTGACGCTGGCTACGCCGATCGCCACCGCAGCCAATACGATCACCTGAGAGCGCGCGCCTGACTGCCGAAAGACCCAGAGACTGGCGAGAGCGGCCAGGATCACCGTGAAGACAAGCTCGAGATTGAGTAGGAGTGACGCAGTCGCGGCTGGTGCCTGGCTGAGACCCGCGGCGAAAAGAGCTGGGCCGGCCGCGCCGCCGACGACAACTGCGATGGCCAGACGGGCTGCCCCGCTTCGAAGTGCTCGCCTCGTCGGCGGCCTTGCGACGATGACTGGCAGCACCGCAAGCGCAGCACCGATGTAGAGCAGCCCGGCGAGGGTAAATGCACCCATGTCGCCTGCGAGGCGCGAAGCGGCAGGAGCAGAAATCCCGAACAGCACCGCCGCCAGCGAGCACCGGATCACGCCGCGACGTGTCATGACGTCCTCTCGGCGCCTATCCGCAGCATTGATTCAGCAGCGAAACGTCGGTCCATACTCCATTCATACTGCCTCCGAGTTCGGCCGATTCGCACAGGAGGTGATGATTGCAGTTCGCATCGAACGGGTGAGCGCAGGGTAGTTGCCGAACTCGTCATCGCAGGTGATCGAGGAATCGGAGTGCGGCCTGGGATGATTCGCTGCGCCACCGGGTGACGACGTCTTGGTCGGGCGCGGCGACGACCTGCCCGGCAAGAGTCGCAGCCAACTGCTGAACGTGGACTCGCTGCCGATCGAGCATGCCCGAGATGTCGAGGTCACAGATTTCGGCGATGACCAGTTTGAGCAGTAGTTCGCTGCGGATGTCACGGAGATGCGTGACGGGCGTGTTGATCCATGTGCGGAGCTGAAGTCGGCCCTGGCGAGTGGCGGCGAGCAGCGTTCGGTTGCCACCCGCCAGCCCGGGTTCTTCGCCGACAGGTGCGATGAAGCCGGCGTCGGTCAGCTGGTCGATTGCGCGATATGTGAGCGGTCGAGACAGTGACCACACCCGGCCGACGTCACCGGACGGCTTGAGCCGTGCAGCGATTGCGAAGCCGTGGGTGCGAGCTGAGTACACGATTCCGAGACAAGCCCACTCCCCCAGGAGCAGTTGCGGTCTGGCTGCTCGTGCCATCTACGGCGCCGCGAAACCGTACGTGGCCAAGATCCGCTGAGCTTGCTCGCCACGCACGAAGTCGACAAACGTCAGCGCACCATTCGCATTCGGCGCCTCGGCGGTGACGACGATCGGGTAGGTGGCAGTGACGTTGATATCCGCCGGTATCTCGACTCCCGTGGCCTGATCGCCGGCAGCGATGACGTCGGTCGTGTACACGATGCCGGCATCCGCTTCGCCAAGACTCACCTTCGTGACGATCGATTTGACGTTCTCTTCGAATGACGACGGTGTCACCGTGACACCGGCGGACATCAGGACTTCGGCGGCGTACCTGCCGATCGGCACTTCCGGTGCACAGGTGATGTAGATGAGATCGTCGCCGGTGAGATCAGCGACGCCGCTGATCTTCTTCGGATTGCCGGCTTCAACGATGATCTGCAACGAGTTCGTGGCGAAGATTGTCGGACTCTCGGCGTTGCCGCCCGCGGTGGTCAGCTTGGACATGTTCGTCTGATCGGCCGAAGCAAAGACATCCGCCGGTGCGCCTTCGATGATCTGATTGACGAGATCGGACGATGACGCAAAGTTGAACGTCACCGTGGTCTCTGGATTCTCGGCCGTGAACGCGTCGCCGATCTCGATGTAGGCCGACGTGAGCGACGCAGCCGCAAAAACGGTGATCGTTCCTGTGGCTGCAGACCCAGAGGGCAGAGTCGAGGGAGCGGAGTCTGAACCCTCCGAGCTGCATGACGAGCCCGCCATGCAGAGGGCGGCGATGGTGAGGAGAGCGCCCGCGAGTGTGACGAATGGGCGAACTCTCAGCACGCAGCCGATAATAGTCACAGATTGACTAAATATCGCCTATCGGTGAGCGAACGGTTGTCCTTCAGATTGCCTCTGGGGTATGGCAGACCGCTTCGACGTTGTTGCCGTCCGGGTCGCGCACGAACGCGCCGAAATAGTTCGGGTGGTATTCCGGCCAGACGCGCGGCTCATGCAGTACCTCAGCGCCGATCGCAACGGCTGCGGCGAAGAACGAATTGACGCCAGCGCGGTCGGGTGCCGAAAAAGCGATATGTGACTCCCGGAATCCATCGCCAGAGTCCAGCAGACTCAGCCAGAAGTGCGGTGTGGGCGGAACTCCGTAGCCGACCGCGACCTCGAAGTTCATCAAGACTTTCGCTCCGAGCGGGGCCAAGACGGCGTCGTAGAACGCAATGCTGGCGGGGAGGTCTGCGCACTGGATACCGAGATGATCGAGCATTCCGAGATGTTGTCACACCGGGCAGAACACCCTCTACAGCGCGATAGTTTGACGCGAGTCGGTAGCTCGGAGATGACATGACAGGGAACACGACAGCGCAAGCGAACATCGGAGTTGTCGGGCTGGCGGTGATGGGCTCGAACTTGGCACGGAACCTCGCCAGCCGTGCAGGCAATGTGGTGGCCATCTACAACCGATCACCCGAGCGAACGAACGCACTGATCGAAGAGCATCCAGAGGCCGGGTTCGTCGCAACGAAGTCGATCGAAGAATTCACCGCCAGCCTGACGCGACCACGCACAGCGATCATCATGGTCCAGGCCGGTCGGGGTACGGAAGCAGTCATCGAACAACTCTCCAACGCTTTCGAGCCGGGTGACATCATCGTCGACGGCGGCAACTCGCTTTTCACCGACACGATTCGTCGTCAGCAGGCAGCGCAAGCGCGGGGCCTGGAGTTCGTCGGATCTGGAATCTCCGGGGGCGAAGAAGGGGCCCTGCTCGGGCCATCGATTATGCCGGGCGGATCGGCGCAGGCGTACCGGACGCTCGGCCCGATCCTGGAGTCGATCGCCGCAGTCGCCGAGGGTGAACCATGCGTGACGCACGTCGGCACCGACGGTGCCGGTCACTTCGTCAAGATGATCCACAATGGCATCGAATACGCCGATATGCAACTGATCGCTGAAGCGTACGATTTGCTGCGTCGGGTGCGCGGCCTGTCGCCAGCGGAGATCGCGGATGTCTTCGCCGGGTGGAACGGGGGTGACCTGGAGTCGTATCTCATCGAGATCACTGCCGAGGTGTTACGCCAAGTCGACGCCAAGACCGGCCAACCTCTCGTCGACGTCATCCTCGACCAGGCCGGCTCGAAGGGCACTGGCGTTTGGACGGTGCAGAACGCGCTCGGTCTCGGCGTCCCGGTGGGTGGTATCGCCGAGGCCGTCTTCGCCCGGTCTGTCTCGAGCAAGGTCGACCAGCGCAATGCCGTTCGCCGAACGATCACGAATCGCCCTGACATCCAGGTGCCAGCCGAGGGCTTCGAAGAGGACGTCCGCGCCGCGCTGTACGCATCGAAGGTGGTTGCCTACGCGCAGGGGTTCGACGCAATCATCGCCGGTGCCCACGAGTACGGCTGGGAGATCGACAAGGGTGCCGTCGCCAGAATCTGGCGAGGAGGTTGCATCATTCGGGCCCAGTTCCTGAACCGGATCGTCGACGCGTATGCAACGAATGCGGGCATCTCGTCACTTCTGGAGGACCCGTTCTTCGCCCAAGCCGTTGCCAACGGCGAAGCGGCCTGGCGCCGTGTGGTCTCGACTGCGGTGCAGTCGGGCATTCCGGTTCCCGGCTTCGGTTCGGCGCTGAGCTACTACGACTCGCTTGCGTCCGAGCGGCTTCCTGCAGCGCTCATCCAGGGCCAACGAGATTTCTTCGGTGCGCACACGTACCGACGCACCGACGAGGACGGCACCTTCCACACCCTGTGGTCAGGCGACCGAACCGAGATCGAATCAGAGGGCAGTTCCCACTGAAAGTTCCGAGCGGGTAGGCCCCGATTGCGTGACACGATTCACGCCCTTGGTGCCGCGCCGTGCCACCCCTTGGCACACTTCAGGAACAAGGGCGTGAAACGTGCCACGGACGGCTGGGCACGCAGTCAGGAGATCGGGCGGTCACCGGTTGCCGTGATTGCGTCGGCGTGCCGCCGAGAGCGCGCAGAGCGCGATTGCCAACGCAATACATGACACCACAAGGGCAGTGACCGCGAGAACGCTGCTCGAATCTCCGTCGGACTTCGTCCGAATTCCATCCCGGTCATTGTCGTTGCCGCCGTCGTTGTCACTGGATGGCTCTGACGATTGAGGGGCGGCTGCGGTTGATCCGTCGGTCGCTTCGGGCTCGGCCTGTATCGGCGGATCGGAAGTCTGCGGCTCGGGCTCGGCCTGTGTCGGAGGAGCAGTGGTTGGCGCATCCTCGGGTCGCGGTTGCCCGACAAGGACGTCGGACAGTTCGTTGACGTACTCCTCGATCGCGGTGTATCCCGATGGCATCGGCGTCGCATGGTCGTCGCCGTTCGCGGGATCCAAGCCATGGTCGGCCTCCCACCCGTCGGCCATGCCATCGGCGTCGTCGTCGACGGGCGGTTCCGTCGGCGACAGGCCGGCCAACAAGTCGTCGGGCGGGTTCGGCTGCCAATCTCCCGTGCCGTTGCGGACGTCGTCGACCGTCTCCAGAGTCATTGCATCTCGGGGAAATGCTCCGGCTGCCGACAGCACTGCTTCGTACGCATCGCCGGGTACTTGCATGCTGACCGGTTGATAGGTCTCGGCGGCCTGGGTGAAGTCCGACGGTTCGCTGATGACCTGATCAGGATTGGCTCCGAAGAACGCAGCTTCCGCAAGTGGCGTGTCCGCAATGTCATCGGCAATGCCTTCGAACTGTCCGGGCGCGACGAACTGGTTCTGAGACAGCCAGTACGTTGTTCCGCCTGGTTCTTCGTCGTCGAAGAACAGTGGAGTGAATTCGTCGTGGCTGGGGCCTTGCACGAATGTGTTGCCGGCGATGTGGAACTCGCCCTCGGCGGGGTTGTGGTGGACGAACGCATCCTGGCAGTCGTAGACGACGCTGTTGATCAATTCGGCCGGACCAGTTGCCATCGCCGGGCAGCGCGCCTCGTGGTGGGCCATCAGCACGTGGTGCACCGAAACGCGCGGGCTGTCGGGACCGGCGATCATCGCGTCGTTGTGGGGGCCTTCTGGCTGACCCTCCGGGTTCGATTGCTCGATCGTGGTCCATTGGATCGTCGAGTCGTTGGCGAACTCATATAGGTCGAGGGTCTCGTCGCTTCCCCATGAGAGCGACAGATGGTCCAGCATCAGGTTTGGATTGTTCGAGAGTTGGAGCGCGTCGTACCGCTGCCCGAGATCGTTGACGGCGCCTTCCTCATTGGAGATCGGAGGTGGTCTGATCCGAAGGTGACGGATGATGATGTTGCCGCCCGGGTCGGCCGAGTAGCCGTCGATCCTGCCGCTGAGCGTGATGCCGGCTCCGGGAGCGGTCTGGCCCGCGATCGTCACGTTGCCGCACGTCAGTTCCAGGTCGTGTTGTCCAGGGACCACGATCACCCCGCTGACTCGGAACACCACGACGCGCGGCCGACAATCCTCGGGTGCCAGCGCATCGCCGAGTGAGCCGGGACCGAACGGCTCGAGCGTGTCCACGATCACGATGTCCCCGCCTCGTCCACCCGTGGCCCCGGCACCAAATCCCTCCGCGCCAGGAAACGCGGGCAGGTCCGGGACAGCCGAAGCTGGTGCGCTGCCCGAACCCACCGTGAGGACCATCACAAATGCGGCCACCAACGTCCGCGCGAACATCCGAATCGACGACGTTGTTTTTGTCCGGTGGATCGTCATGAGCCCGCCTCTGGAGTATTGCCGGTGTAGCCAACGTCGACGCGAGCGCCGTTCGGATCTGGCTCAGCGTCGTAGGCCGACGCTGGGTCTCCGGCGTCGATCGCGGGGCTGCCGTCGAGGAGGTGGAAGTCTCCGCTCGCCGGATCGACGAACAGTGGGTCGGCACTGATATTGCCCTCGCCGTCGATGGCTTGCTCGGCGAGCGAATATGTCACGGCGATCGATGCTCCTGCTGACACGACGTCACTGCCGGCATTGCCCCAAAAGATCGAGTTGGTGATGGAGACCTCCGGCGGCGCGTGGCTTGCTTCGGAGATCTCGGCGAGGATCGCGTTCCCTCCCAACGAGCTGTTCGGGCAGTCGTGCTGGGCGATGGTGACGTTGATGACCGAGACGATCGTCAAGGTCTGCCCACCGGAGTCCACGAACAGGCCATTGCCGCCGTCGACCGTGCATGCGTTTGCGTAGTACAACTCGCCAATGAGCGTGGCGTCTGCTCCGTCGTCGACGAAGACCCCTGAGCCAGCGCTGTAGGCCAGGTTGTCGGTGACGACGTTGGCTCGCAGCGTTGCCGCGGTGCCGTCGTTGAACACCAAGATCCCGCCACCCCAGCCATAGTCCACGCCGACCCGGTTGCCCTCGATGTGATTGGCGGTGACCGTGACATCGCCGGCCAGGTAGAGCCCGCCGCCGTGATCGCCGACGGCGACGTTGTTGCGGACGACATTTCGCTCGATCGTTGTCACGCCGATGGCGCCGATGCCGGCACCGCGTCCGGCTCGATTGTCATCCACTACGTTGCCGATGATCGAGACGGCATCTCCGTAGGTCGCAATGCCGCCACCGACCGAATATCCCGGGTCGCCTCCCTGGTCGATCGCGTTCCCTTCGATCCGGTTACCGACAATGGCAACATTCGCCGATGCCTCGTCGACATAGATCCCTCCGCCGTACCAGTTGTAGGTGTCCGTTCGTCCTCCGCCGCCGGTGAGCCGAAAACCTTCGATGTGGACTCCATTCGATGCGACCAATTCGATCACCGATGAGTCAGAGTCGCCAACGATGGTCGTCTCGTTCGCGGCCGGGTCGCGCTGCGAGAAATCGCCTGCAGCAACGAAGCCGCCGATCAGCCGAAGACTCTGGACCTCGGTCAAAACCAGCGGCTCGTCGTACACGCCGGCAGCAACCTGGATGGTCACATTCGAACTCGCCGCTGCGAGTGCTTCACTCACCGACCCGAACGGCTGCGCGGCGCTGCCGTCGCTCGCTGCCGCCGCCATAGAGATGTCGACGCACAGCACCGCCAAGCCATCGCAGGCCAGCGCCGGTGCAGGATCTGGCAGCGGCGGGATCGGCTCGACGTTCGCGCTGGTTGAGGTGGGCGTCGTCGGCACCGCGGTGCCTGCGATCGGAGGGTCTGACGTCGTTGGCTCCGAGGATGCTGGTGCGTCCAACGCTGAGTCCGGGTTGCCTTTCGACTCGTCACCTGCAATCGACTCGCCTGAACCACTGGCCGCGAGTGAACTCGACGTCGACGTCGAGCTACCACCGTCAGTGCATCCAGCGGCC
>JANOQU010000182.1:0-1892 GCA_031422355.1 Actinomycetes bacterium | reverse complement strand
ACCCATTCGAGCGTGAACCCTTCACCGATCCCTGCGACGCCTGCCAAGTCGATCAATGAGGGTGCCATCAGCACAGCTGCGGCGACCGCGATCGGCCGATGCCGACGGGCTTCGGCTACGTCCATCTTCCACACTCGGACGAGTAGATCGACTGTCGCCACGATGGCCGCAACGAACACCGCTCGCATCGTCCACGGATGAATCCGCTGGAACGGCTCGGTCCAACTCGGCAGTTGGCCGGTAGCGAAATCGACCGTGACCTGAGTGATGGCTTGAGTTGCGCACGCAGCCGCGATCACCGCGACGGCGATGAACGCGAACACTCGGCGCATCGGCCGCACTCGCCCGCTGAACGCATCCGACGCCGGGTACATCAGCGGCACGAGCACGAGCAGTACGCCACGACACCACACCCAGCCCATGGTTGCGACGGCCCACACGGAACGGGCCAACCATTCGGTGTGCACCCAGTTGCGGCTGAGCACCGCATATGCCGCAGCCGCGAACCACACGCCCCATCCGGCGAGCAGCATCATCCAGCCAATGGCATGGCGCGGTGCACGATGCGCGACGTACGCACCCATCAGCACACATGGCACTCCGAGCGCGTACTGCAGCGTGTCGTACGGGTTTTCATCGAATTCCAAACCGGCCAGCGCAACAACACCAAGGACGAACGTGGTGATGCAAACGAGCACGCAGCCGCCGAGAACCACGTCACTGCGGCGGACCCCTTCGCTCACCGCGCCCACTGTATGCCTGTCCCACATGGCTACTCGCCCAGCGCAGCCTCACCGAAGGCGTCCTGCGCCTGCTGCATCGCATCTGTGTGGCCCGGGTTCATCTCCCCAAGCACGGCGTTCACCTTCTCTAGGTCGCCAGCTTCAGCCGCTGCGGCCGCCGCAGCGAGATCCGCGACCACGACATTCATCGTCTCGATGACCACGTCGATCTCTTCGGTCAGCCGTGCGGGCACATCGCTGTCAGCGATACACGCAACGATTCCAGACAGCATCTGATGCTGCTGCGGCAGGAATTCGGCCCAATCTTGCGCCGTCGGCTCCGGATGTTCGGTCATGAACTGATCGAAGCCGGGTTCACCAGTACACACGGTGTCGAAATGCTCGATGAGCGCGGCGACATCAGCAGGCACCGCAACACTCGTCTCCGTGGCAGCCGCCGTCGGATCAGCCGCCGCAGCGGTGTCGGCCACCGCAGCAGTTGTTGTGGTGTCGTCGTCGCCACAAGCGGCCAGCGATGCGGACAGGGCAAGCGCGACGACGCCCACCTTCACAATGATCGGGGTAGAGAACACGGTGCCTCCTTCGACACGCACCGGTCACTCGCCGGCGTCGAGTGCATCGTGCGCCACTCGCCGTCCCAGCCACATCGGACGCACGTCCCAAGATTGTCCCGAAACAACCTGAGCCGCTACCTCGACCAGGTTGAGGCGGGCGTTGAAGTCGTCGTGACCGGCCGCGGTCGGCCAATCGCTCGCCTGAACGGCATCAATGACGCACCGAGGGACAAGCTTGCCGCGTTGGTCGAGGCAGGTCTTGTTCGTCGCCCGACATCGAAGACTCGGCAGCGTCCGGTGCCGCTCAGCGCCGAGAGCTCCGTCAGCGATTTGGTGGCCGAGCAGCGGCAGTGATCACCTACGTCGACACGTCCACGCTCATCAAGTTGCTGATCGACGAGGTCGGCACAGCGGAGGCCGGAATGATTTGGGATGAGCCAGATGTGCTGGTCACGGTCAGAGTTACTCACGTCGAGGCACGCGCGGCGCTTGCGGGCGCCCGGCGACAGGGGCGGATCACGGCCGCAGTGTTTCGCACCGCTATTGCTGGACTCGAGCTGCTCTGGTCGCAGGTGTCCGTCGTCGAGGTGGACGA